>NZ_JBTVYK010000079.1:0-21584 GCF_054788135.1 Streptomyces sp. O3 | reverse complement strand
GGCCCCGCCACAGTGTGGCGGGGCCGCGCGGCCGTTCGGGAAGAAGCCATCAGCCGGTGTTGCGCAGGCCCGCCGCCACGCCGTTCACGGTCAGCAGCAGGGCCCGTGCCAGCAGCGGGTCCGGCTCCTCGCCCGCCGCGGCCGCCTCACGCTGCCGCTTCAGCAGCGTGACCTGGAGATACGAGATCGGGTCCAGATAGGCGTCACGGATGCCGAAGGTCTGCTGAAGTACGGGCTGGGTGTCCAGGAGCTTCTCGCCGCCGGTGATCCGCAGCACCTCGCTCACGGTCAGCGCGTGCTCGGCCTTGATCGTGTCGAAGACGTGCTTGAGCTCCTCCGGCACCAGCGAGTCGACATAGTGCTGGGCGATCCGCAGGTCGGTCTTGGCGAGCGTCATCTCCACGTTGGAGAGGAAGTTCTGGAAGAAGTGCCAGTGCTCGTGCATCTCGTCGAGCACCGAGTCCAGACCCGCCTCGCGCAGCGCCTTCAGACCCGAGCCGACACCGAACCAGCCCGGCACGATCTGCCGCGACTGGGTCCAGCCGAACACCCACGGGATGGCCCGCAGGCCGTCCAGGCCCGCGCCCGAGTCGGGGCGGCGCGAAGGCCGGGAGCCCAGGTGCAGGTCGGCGAGCTGGTCCACCGGCGTGGCCGCGAAGAAGTACGCGGGCAGGTCCGGGTCCTCCACCAGACGCCGGTACGCGGCGTGCGCGGCGTCCGAGACGGTGTCCATCGCCGCGTCCCAGCGGGCCAGCGCCTCGTCCGACTGGCGCGGCGCGGAGTGCAGGGCCGAGGCCTGGAGGGTGGCCGCCACGGTCAGCTCCAGGTTCTCCCGCGCCAGCGAGGGCACCAGGTACTTGTCGCTGATCACCTCGCCCTGCTCGGTCACCTTGATCTCGCCCTCCAGGGTGCCCCAGGGCTGGGCGAGGATCGCGTCGTGCGAGGGGCCGCCGCCGCGGCCGACGGTGCCGCCGCGGCCGTGGAAGAGACGCAGCCGTACGCCGTACCGGTGGGCGACGTCACGCAGACGGCGCTGCGCCCGGTGGATCTCCCACTGGGACGTCGTGATACCGCCGAACTTCGACGAGTCCGAGTAGCCGAGCATGACCTCCTGGACGTCGCCGCGCAGCGACACCAGACGGCGGTAGGAGGGGTCGGCGAGCATCTCGTCGAGGATGACGTCGGCGGCGCGCAGCTCGTCCGTCGTCTCAAGCAGCGGCACGATGCCGATCTTGGCCCAGCCCGCGTGCAGGTCGATCAGGCCCGCCTCGCGCGCCAGCACGGCCGCGGCGAAGACGTCGTCCGCGCCCTGGCACATCGAGATGATGTACGACTCGATGACCTCGGGCCCGAAGACCGCCAGGGCCTTCTTGACCGTCTCGAACACCCCGAGCGTCTTCTCGCCCGCCGCGTCCAGCGGCGCGGGCGTGGGCGCCAGCGGGCGGCGCGAGCGCAGCTCCTTGGCGAGCAGCTTCTGCCGGTACTCGCGCGGCATGTCCGCGTACCGCCAGGACTCCTCGCCGAGGCGGTCGAAGAGCTGTCCGAGCGCGTGGTGGTGCGCGTCGGCGTGCTCGCGGACGTCCAGCGTGGCCAGCTGGAGGCCGAACGCCGCCAGGGTGCGGATCGTCCGGTCCATCCGGCCGTCGGCCAGCAGCCCGCCGCGGTGCTCGCGCAGCGAGGTCTGGATCAGGACCAGGTCGTGCAGCAGCTCGGCGGTGCCGAGGTAGTCGCGGCCCGGCTCGTGCGGGGTGCCCTTGGCGAGGCGCTCGCGCGTGTTGACCAGCTTCTGCCGTACGCAGGTGGTCTTGAGCCGGTACGGCTCTTCGGCGTTCAGCCGCTTGTAGCGGGGGCTGATCTCCGGCAGCCGCTCCAGGTCGGTCTGGAGCGAGGTGAGCAGCTCCTCGGTGGCGCCCGTGTAGCGGATGGAGTTGGAGAGCAGTCCGCGCAGGAAGTCGATCATCTCCAGCGCGTCGGTGATGCCGTGCTCGTGCTGGAGGATCAGCACGTCCCAGGTGACCTGGGGGGTCACGTTGGGGTTGCCGTCGCGGTCGCCGCCGATCCAGCTGCCGAAGGTGAGCGGGCGGGTGTCCGCGGGCAGTTCGACGCCGACCCGCTCCAGCTCGGCGGTGAGGTCCTCCAGGACGTCCCCGACCGCGCCGGTGTGCAGCTCGTCCAGGTAGTAGATGGCGTTACGCGCCTCGTCGGCGGGCTCGGGGCGTACCACGCGGAGCTCGTCGGTCTGCCAGACGGTGTCGATGTTCTCGGCGAGCCGCAGGTCCATCCGCCGCTGGTCGGACGAGGAGCGGGGCGCGTCGAGCAGCTCGGCGATCCGGCGCAGCTTGTTGAGCACCGAGCGGCGGGCGGCCTCGGTGGGGTGGGCGGTGAAGACGGGGCGCACGTTGAGGTTCTTTACCGTCTGGCGCAGGTGCTCGGGGTCGGCGTCCTTGAGCCGGTCCGCCGTGCGCGCCAGGGTGCTGCCCTCGGCGTCCCGCCGGTGCCGCAGCTCGCGCCCGCGGTGCACCTGCTCGGTGACGTTCGCCAGATGGAAGTACGTGGAGAAGGCGCGGACCAGCTTGGCCGCGGTCTCCAGCTCGGTCTCGCCGAGCAGGCGGGCCGCGGCCTCGCCGTCGCTGCGGGTCAGGGCGCGGACCCGTTCGACGAGGTCGAGCAGCTCGGGGCCCTCCTGCCGTACGAGGGTCTCGCCGAGCAGCTCGCCGAGGCGGCGGATGTCCGCGCGCAGCTCGGCGCTGGTCGTCTCGGCGCTGGTCATGGGGCTGGCCTGCTGGTCGGCCTGTTGGTCGGCACTGCTCACAGGTGCGGCTCCTTGCAGTGTAGAGCTCGTCTGGGGCGCTTCCCCGGTCACTCGTGAGCGCCGGGTTTCCGGGGAAGACTCGGAGCGGACCACGCTGTCCGACGTCACCAGGATAGGTCTCGAATCGACACCGCCGTTCCGTGGCCCTCTTGTGGGCGGGCCGCCCGCTGCCATACTTACGTCGCCGTAGGTTACGGGAGCGTAGGCAGCCCGTGACCAGCGCTTGGCGACGGCGCACGGCATTTCCGCCCGCCCCCGACCCCGCAAAGGGACGCCCATGACCACGAGCTCCGACCTTCGCACGGGCTCCGCCGTGATCGACGACGCCCCGCAGGCGAGCACGCCGCCGCCCGCCGCGACGCTGGGCGGCGAGCAGAAGCGATCACTCGAGCAGATCACCCTCCTCCTCTTCATCACCGTCCCCTTCGCGGCTCTGCTCGCGGCGGTCCCGCTGGCCTGGGGCTGGGGGGTCAGCTGGCTGGATCTGAGCCTGCTGGTGTTCATGTACTTCCTGGGTTGCCACGGCATCACGATCGGCTTCCACCGCTACTTCACGCATGGCTCCTTCAAGGCGAAGCGCCCGCTGCGGATCGCCCTCGCCGTGGCGGGCTCGCTGGCCGTGGAAGGCCCGCTGGTGCGCTGGGTGGCCGACCACCGCAAGCACCACAAGTTCTCGGACGCCGAGGGCGACCCGCACTCCCCGTGGCGCTACGGCGAGACGGTCCCCGCCCTGCTGAAGGGCCTGTGGTGGGCGCACATCGGCTGGATGTTCGACCAGGAGCAGACCTCTCAGGAGAAGTACGCGCCCGACCTGATCAAGGACCCGGCGATCCGCCGCATCTCCCGCAGCTTCATCTTCTTCACCATCGCCTCGCTCGCCATCCCGCCCCTGGTCGGCGGCTTGGTCACGATGTCCTGGTGGGGCGCCTTCACAGCCTTCTTCTGGGGGTCCCTCGTACGGGTGGCGCTGCTGCACCACGTCACCTGGTCGATCAACTCGATCTGTCACGCGGTCGGCAAGCGTCCCTTCAAGTCCCGCGACCGCTCGGGCAACGTCTGGTGGCTGGCCGTACTGTCCTGCGGCGAGTCCTGGCACAACCTCCACCACGCCGACCCGACCTCGGCCCGGCACGGCGTCCTGAAGGGCCAGCTCGACTCGTCGGCCCGGATCATCCGCTGGTGCGAGCAGCTGGGCCTGGCCTATGACGTGCGCTGGCCGTCCCGCGACCGGATCGCCTCCCGGCGCAGGCCACAACCGGCCGACGCGGCATGATAGAGAACGTGGCGACCGAATCGAACACCAGCGACAAACCCCGACGCACCCGCCGAACCCGGATGACCGGCGCGGAGCGGCGCCAACAGCTGCTCGACATCGGCCGCACGCTCTTCGCCCAGAAGGGCTTCGAAGGCACCTCCGTAGAGGAGATCGCAGCCAAGGCCGGGGTCTCCAAGCCCGTGGTCTACGAGCACTTCGGCGGCAAGGAGGGCCTGTACGCGGTGGTCGTGGACCGCGAGATGCAACGCCTCCTGGACATGGTGACCAGCTCCCTCACCGCGGGCCACCCGCGTGAACTGTGCGAACAGGCGGCCTTCGCGCTCCTGGACTACATCGAGGAGTACACGGACGGCTTCCGCATCCTGGTCCGCGACTCCCCCATCCCCCAGTCGACCGGCGGCTTCGCCTCGCTGATCTCGGACATCGCCACGCAGGTCGAGGACATCCTCGGCCACGAGTTCAAGAGCCGCGGCTTCGACCCCAAGCTGGCCCCCCTGTACGCACAGGCCCTGGTCGGCAGCGTCGCCCTGACCGGCCAGTGGTGGCTGGAGGTCCGCAAGCCCAAGAAGGCCGAGGTAGCGGCCCACCTGGTCAACCTGGCCTGGCACGGCCTGGACGGCCTGGAACCAAAGCCCCGCCTCATAGGCCACCGCAAGAGCTGACCCCCCAGACACGCCGGGACGCACAACGGCCGCTCACGGACCAAGGGGGAGCACCCCCGAACAGCCCCCCACGATCCGTAGACCGCCGACGGACGGAAGGGGGCCCGTCGGGGGGTGCGAGCGGAGCGCTGACTGTGACCTGGGCAGCACGCGGTCCGCAGCCGCCGGGTAACCAGTCGGCGTGAGCACGTACCCCCCGACGGGCCCCCGACCCACAGCCAACCGACCGCGACCGCGACCGCAGCCGCGCTCAGCGCTCAGCGCTCCTTCGTCGCCACGGCGAAGATCCGCCGGAACGGGAACACCGTGCCATGCGGCCCCGCCGGATAGGCCTTACGGAGCAGATCGCGGTACTCGCCAAGGAACTCAGCCGCGGCGTCCGGCGCGCCGTCGAGCGCCGTGAGCACCGGCCGCAGTGCCGTGCCCTTGACCCAGTCGAAGACCGGGTCCTCCCCCGTGAGCAGCTGGCAGTACGTGGTCTCCCAGGCCTCGGCCGCACAGCCGAGGTCCACCAGGCGCAGCAGATACTCCGCCGGGTCCAGCACATGGACGTACCGCCGCCCGAGGTCGCCGAGCCGCCCGCGCCACCGCTCCGACTCGCAGAGCTCGCCGAGCAGCGCGTGGCTGGGCGAGGTGAAGTTGCCGGGCACCTGGAAGGCGAGGCTGCCGCCCGGACGCAGCGCCGCGACCCAGCGCGGGAAGGACTCGGGATGGTTCGGCACCCACTGGAGCGCCGCGTTGGACACGATCAGGTCGTACGGCCCGTCCGGCGCCCAGTCCGCCGCGTCACCCGCGCGGAAGTCAAGGCGCCCGCCGCCCGCCGTAGGCCCGGCGTACCGCTCCGCCCTGGCGAGCATCTCGGGCGAGCTGTCCACGCCGGTGATGTGCGCGTCAGGCCAGCGCTCGGCGAGCAGCGCGGTGACGTTGCCGGGCCCGCAGCCCAGGTCGACGATGCGCGGCGCGTCTCCGGTGCCGGGCGGCTCGGGTATCCGAGCGAGCAGGTCGTGGAAGGGACGGGCCCGGTGCCCGGCGTGCCGGAGATACTGTTGCGGGTCCCAGGTTGGTGCGGCAAGCATGTACGAGCTCCCTGCGTGGTGCGAGCCACGGACGCGGAGAACCGCGTCCGCCGGGTGAGGAAACAAGACGCTGCCCACACGGAACCCGATATATCTCTCGACGTCAAGAGACTTCATGTCGACATACCCACTACACTGATCGCCATGGAGGACGAGGTCGATCGCCTGGTGGCAGCGTGGCGCCGTGAGCGCCCTGACCTCGACGTGGAACCACTCGAGGTGCTCAGCCGCGTCAGCAGGCTCGCCCGCCATCTGGACCGCGCCCGCAGGCTCGCCTTCGCCGAGCATGAGCTGGAGCCCTGGGAGTTCGACGTCCTGACCTCGCTGCGGCGCGCTGGCGCCCCGTACCAGCTCTCGCCGGGTCAGCTGCTCACCCAGACGCTGGTCACCTCCGGCACGATGACCAACCGCATCGACAGACTCGCCAAGAAAGGCCTGGTCGAGCGGCTGCCCGACCCCAGCGACCGGCGTGGCGTGCTGGTCCGCCTGACCGCCCAGGGGCGGGAGAGCGCGGACCAGGCGCTGGCCGGGCTGCTGCACCAGGAGCGGGCGATCCTCGCCGAGTTGTCGCGCGCGCAGCGCGGCGAACTGGCCTCGCTACTGCGCCAGCTGACCGCCCCGTTCGACAACATCCCCTGACCCGGACGCTCCCACCGCTCCGGACGCCGCCCCCGCCAGGTCCACCGGGCCGACGCCCGCCCTGCGGGCGAGCGCGACGGCCGCGAGGGTGGAGTGCACGCCGAGCTTCCCCAGGACGTTCTGCATATGCGTCCGAACGGTGTGCGGTGACAGGAAGAGGCGCTCGGCGACGGCTTTGCGCCCCAGGCCCGCGACCATGCACCGCAGCACTTCACGCTCGCGCGGGGTGAGCGACTCGACCAGCCGTTCGCTCTCGGTGCGGTGTTTGCGGGCCGCGGTGAGCTCCCGCAGCACGCCGGTGAGCAGCGCGGGCGGCAGATGGGTCTCGTCCCGCAGCACGCCCCGGATGACGGCCAGCAGCCGGGACAGCGAGCAGTCCTTGGCGACCCATCCGGAGGCGCCGGCCCCCAGCGCGAGCGCGGCCCGGCGCGGGTCGTCCCGCTCGGCGAGCACCACCGTACGGACCCCCGACTGGCCCGAACGGATGCCCGCCGCCAGGGAGATGCCGTCGGCCGGGCCGCCATCGGCGAGATCGGGAGCGGACCGCGGCCCCGGAACCCCGCCCGCACCGCCGCCCCCGTCGACCGCGACGCCCAAGTCCGCGTCGACGAGCAGCACATCGAAGCACCGCCCCTCGGCGGCCGCCCGCTCCAGGCAGCGCAGCGCGGCCGGGCCGCTGCCCGCGGCGGAGACGTCCACGTCGGGCTCGGCGGCGAGCGCGGCCGCGAGCGACTCGGCGAAGATGCGGTGGTCGTCGACGACCAGGACCCGGATTCGACCCACGTGAAACCCCCAGGCTCCGTCTTCCGGCGGCCGTGCCCCGCGTCCGGGTAGCGGCCCCGGAAACCAGTAGGGGACGGATCCGCACGGGTACGGCGCCCGGAATGAGGGGTCACCCCGCACGGCCGCCGCCGTGCTGTGACTGTTACCCCCACTCCAGGCGTCGTACCCGGCTGTCTCGCCCCCTGATCAACACCGGCCCCCACCGGTGCTGTTCATCAGCGTACGGCCGAGCGGCGGATGCCGAGGCCGATTTGCGGAACTGGGCAGAACTGAGCAGAACTGGGGTTCACACCACCCGGTGCGCCCCCCGGCACGGAACCGCCGCGAACACGCGGGGCACGGAGTACCCGGCGGCGGCGAAAGCCTTCTCGACCGCGGAGGTCAGCGCGGCCACCGCCGACTCCTCCGCCAGCACGATCGCCGAGCCGCCGAAGCCGCCGCCGGTCATCCGCGCGCCCAGCGCGCCCGCCGCCAGGGCCGTGTCCACGACCAGGTCCAACTCCGGGCAGGAGATCCGGAAGTCGTCGCGCAGCGAGGCGTGCCCCTCGGTGAGCACCGGCCCGATGGCCCGCAGGTCGGCCGCCGCACCGGAGGACAGCAGCGCGATGGTGCGGCTCACGCGCTCGTTCTCGGTGACCACATGGCGCACCAGGCGGCGCGTCTGAGGGTCCGTGAGCCGTGCGAGCGCCGCGGGCAGTTCGGCGTACGGCACATCGCGCAGCGCGGGCACGCCGAGCGCCGCCGCACCCGCCTCGCAGCCCGTACGCCGCTTCCCGTACTCGCCGTCGCTGTGCGCGTGCTTGACGCGGGTGTCCACCACCAGCAGCCGCAGCCCGTGCGCCGCCAGGTCGAAGGGGACCTGACGCTGGGCGAGGTCGCGGGTGTCGAGGAACAGCGCGTGGCCCGCCGTGCAGCACGCGGACGCCGTCTGGTCCATGATCCCGGTAGGCGCGCCCACGTACGCGTTCTCGGCCCGGCGGCACAGTACGGCCAACTCCCCGCGCCCGACGCCGAGTCCGTACAGGTCGTTCAGGGCCAGCGCGACGGCTACCTCCAGCGCGGCGGACGAGGAGAGCCCCGCGCCGTGCGGCACCGTCGACGCGAGGTGCAGCTCGGCGCCGCCGGCCGGGTACCCGGCGTCCCGCAGCGCCCACGCCACACCCGCCGGGTAGTCGGCCCAGCCGTCCGCACGGCCGGGGGCCAGTTCGTCCAGGCGCAGTTCGACCACGTCGCCCGGCACGTCGGGCGATCCCGAGTGCAGCCGCAGCACGCCGTCGTCGCGGCGGGCCGCGGCGGCGAGCGTGGTGTGCGGCAGGGCGAAGGGCATCACGAACCCGTCGTTGTAGTCGGTGTGTTCACCGATCAGGTTGACCCGCCCCGGCGCGGCCCAGACGCCGTCGGGCTGCCGCCCGTACAACGCGCGGAAACCTTCGGTGACTTCACTGACGGTCACGGGCGCTCCTCCTCCCTCTTCCGTGCGAACTCCCACGCGTCCGCGACGATCCCCGCGAGGTCCGCGCGCGAGGGCCGCCAGCCCAGCCGCTCACGCGCCCGCGCCGCCGCGGCCACCAGCACCGCGGGGTCACCGGCCCGGCGCGGCGCGCGGACCTCCGGGACCGGGTGTCCGGTGACCTCGCGGACCGTCTCGATGACCTCGCGGACCGAGAAGCCGTTGCCGTTGCCGAGGTTGCAGACCAGGTGCTCGCCCGCGACGGCCGCGTCCAGGGCCAGCAGATGCGCGTCGGCCAGGTCGGCGACATGGATGTAGTCGCGGACGCAGGTGCCGTCGGGCGTCGGGTAGTCGTCGCCGTAGACGGAGACGGACTCGCGCCGCCCCAGGGCGACCTGGAGCACCAGCGGGATGAGGTGCGACTCGGGGTCGTGCCGCTCACCGCAGTCGCCGTACGCGCCCGCGACGTTGAAGTAGCGCAGGGACACGGCCGCGAGTCCGTGCGCCGCGCACTCCCCGGCGATCATGTGGTCCACGGCGAGCTTGGACGCGCCGTAGGGGCTGGTCGGCGCGGTCGGCGCGGTCTCCGTGATCGGCGTGCCCGCGGGTTCGCCGTACGTCGCCGCGGTGGACGAGAAGACCAGGCGGCGCACCCCGGCGGAGCGCATCGCGGCGAGCAGCGCCATGGTGCCGCCGACGTTGTTGTCCCAGTATTTCTCGGGCTTGGCGACGGACTCGCCGACCTGCGAGAAGGCCGCGAAGTGCAGCACCGCGTCATAGGACGGGTCCAGCTGCTCAGCCGCGTCCTGGACCCTGCCTTCCTGGAAGTCCGCACCGGCTGGCACGCCCTCGCGGAAGCCGGTGGACAGGTCGTCGAGGACGGTCACCCGATGCCCCGCCGCCAGCAGATGCGCCGCCACCACGCTTCCGACATAGCCCGCGCCGCCGGTGACCAGATACCTGCCGCTCAACTCGCTACCTCCCGCAGTCTGTGTGCCGCGGCCTCCGGCGGCACGTCGTTGATGAACGCGCCCATGCCGGACTCGGAGCCCGCGAGGAACTTCAGCTTCCCCGACGTACGGCGAATGGTGAAAAGCTCCAGGTGCAGGGCGAACTCCTCACGCCGCACGTCGAACTCCGCCAGCGGGCCGAACGGCGCCTGGTGCCAGGCGGCGATGTACGGCGTCGGCGGCTCGCCCGCGCCGAAGATCCGGTCGAAGCGCCTCAACAGTTCCAGATACAGCTGTGGGAACTCTGTGCGCGCCGCCTCGCCCAGCGCCAGCAGGTCGGGGACCCGCCGCCTGGGGTACAGGTGGACCTCGTACGGCCAGCGGGCGGCGTACGGCACGAAGGCCGCCCAGTGCTCACCGGCCAGCACCACGCGCTCACCGGCCAGTTCGGACTCCAGGACGTCCGCGAAGAGATTACGCCCGGTGTGCTCGCGGTGCGCGGCGACGCGGCGCAGTGTCTGGGCGGTGCGCGGGGTGACGTCCGGGTAGCCGTAGATCTGGCCGTGCGGGTGGCCGAGGGTGACCCCGATCTCGGGGCCGCGGTTCTCGAAGCAGAACACCTGCCGTACGGAGTCGAGTTGGGAGAGCTCGGCGGTGCGGTCGGTCCAGGCGTCGAGGACGAGAGCGGCCTGCTCGTCGGTGAGGTCGGCGAAGCGCGCCGTGTGGTCCTGGGTGAAGCAGACGACCTCGCAGCGGCCCGTGTCACCGGCGAGCGACGGGAAGCGGTTCTCGAACACGGCCACGTCGTACGACCGGTCGGGGATCTCGCTGAGCCGGTCGCCGTCCGACGGGCACAGCGGGCACGCGTCGGCGGGCGGATGGTAGGTGCGGCCCTGCCGGTGCGAGGCGATGGCGACGGAGTCGCCGAGCAGAGGGTCGGTGCGGACCGCCGACGCGGTGGCGGTCGGGTCGAGGGGGCGCCGGTCCACCGCGTCGCGTACGACATCGTCGCGCACGTCGTAGTAGATGAGCTCCCGACCGTCGGCGAGACGGGTCGAGGTCTTCTTCACTGGGGCCGCTCCTCCACACACGGAAACAACAGAACCGAACGCAAGAAACCACGAACGAACACACACGTCAATGGCTGACCGCGGCCGGGCCTGGTGGAATACGTACAGTGGGTACTGTTTGGATCAGTTCGGTTCGGTTCTGCCCTGCTGGACCGAACCGGGCGCGAGGGCCGCCTGCCCGTCCAGCGGGCCCGCCCGGTCGAGCAGTCCCGTGCGCGCGGCCAGCGCCGCCGCCTCCAGGCGTGAGCCGACGTCCAGCTTCATCAGCACCCGCTGGACGTGCGTACGCGCGGTGCTCGGCGCTATCCCCATCCCGGCCGCGATCAGCCGGGTGTCCTCGCCGTCCGCGACCCGCAGCAGCACCTCGACCTCGCGCGGGGTGAGCATCCGCAGCAGCCGCTGGCCCTCGTCGTCGGGCTGGGCGACCGGGTTGAGCAGCTCGCCGAACGCGCCCTGGAGCAGCTGCGGGGCGATGGCCGCCTCCCCGGCGCGCGCCTTCATCATGGCGCGCTCCACGCCCTCGATCCGCTCGTCATGGCGTACGTATCCGGAGGCGCCGGCGGCGAACGCGGCGGCGATGCCGCGCGGCGACGGCACCGGGCCGAGCACCACGACGGCCACCTGCGGCCGCTCCCGCTTGATCCGCGACACCGGGTCGAAGACGCCAGGATCGGCGGGGGCCGCGGTGCCGAGGAGGCACACGTCGGGCGCCCTGGCCACGACCAGTTCGGCGGCCCCGGCCGCGGGCGCGGCCGCGGCGAGCACCCGGTGACCGCGGAGCTTCAGCGCCGAGGCGAGCGCCTCGGCGAGCAGGCGGTGATCGTCGACCACTATGAGCCGTACACCCATCGAGCAACCCCCACGTTCCCCACTGCCCCGGCGAACTCCGGTCCCCCCAGCCCGCCATTCCCCGGAAGCTACACGCTTGTTCGACGTTGCGCGCTCCCTACCCGCGAGAAGCCCCCGGAATGCGGAAAGCCCGGTGCCGCGGCGGCAGCGCGCCGCGGCACCGGGCTCAGTACCGGTTCAGCTCGCGCCGAACGACACCGCCAGGTAGGACTTGCGACCGTAGTTCGAGGAGCTGACCAGCTGCGCGGAGAGATACAGCTTGCCGTCCCTGTAGCGGAACTCGGAGTGGTCGAAGAGGAAGCCGGTCTCGGCGTCCCGGATCGACTTCTCGGCCGGGTTCTGCAGGAGCAGCGTCTCCTTCATGGTGTTCGGGTCGATCGTGACGACCTGGCCGCCCTTGTCGTAGGGCGGGAACTTGTAGGCGAGGATGTTGTCGCCGTCCATGCGCATCGGCTGGAACGACCACTTCTCGCCCGCGTCGATCTTGTCCCCGGTGCTCTTGCCGGTCTTCAGGTCGAAGGAGACGATCGAGTTCGACCTGCCGAAGCTCTCGCCCTTGGTGGGCAGGTAGAGCTTGCTGTCGCTGACGACCTGCCCGCGGCAGTCGCCCACCTCGGTCGCGCCGCACCGGCCCTCGTACCGGTCGCCGGGCGCCGTGATCTTGGCGTAGGCCGTGGCCTTCTTCTTGGAGTTGTCGATCGAGAAGTAGTCGTAGCCACGGGCCTCGGTGTCCAGCCTCGTCGCGACGACCAGCGGCTTGGACGAGACGACGTGCGCCCACTCGATGCCGTCCGCCAGCTCGTAGCTGGACAGGACGGCGCCCGAGGCCGGGTTCAGGGTCTGGACCTCCAGCTTGCGGTCGCCGTAGCGGCCGCACTTGCGCACCGTCACGAGCGCCTCGCCGCCGCCGTATCCGCTGTCGTAGCAGGTGTCCGAGGCCTTGGGCGCCCAGAGGGCCTTGCCGTCGATGGACCAGGCCGCGCCGCCGCCGGTGCCGCCCGCCGCGACGGTGGTGCCGGAGATGGTGACCTCGTCGAGCCGTGCCTTGCGGTCGCCCTTCTTGGCCGCCTTGGTCCACAGCTTCTTGCCCGCTTCGAGGTCCAGCGCGGTGACCTCGGTGCAGCCGTGGTGCCGTTCCTTCTTGGTGGGCTTGTCCGGCTGGTGGAGCACCGCCGTCTTGTCGTCGTCGGTGAGTTCACGGCTGGCGCCGCAGACCGGGCCCGGCAGTTCGATCGTCCACTGCTCGGAGCCCTTGACCGGGTCGTAGCCGACGATCTTGCTGTCGCCGCTCTTGGCGTACACCTTGTCGGTGATCCACGAGCCGTGCACGTCCAGCGTCCTGATGTCCTTGTCCACCTTGGGCTCCGGCAGCTGGAACTGGACCCTGGACTCGGTGTTCGACGGCACCTTCTCGTCGCCGACCGCGGGCTTGTCGTCGCCCTCGCCCTCGGCGTCCTCGCCCTCGGCGTCCTTGTCCTCGGCGTTCTTGTCGTCGAGGTCCTTGCCGCCGGTGCCGGCCGAATTCTTGGACTCGTCCTTCTTGTCGTCATCGCCCTGGGACGACGCGTACCAGACGCCACCGCCGATGATCAGGGCCACCGCGACCACGGCGGCGACGATGATCACCATCACGGGGTTGGACTTCTTGCCGCCGCCGGGGCCGGGCGCACCGGCCTTCATCGGCATGGTCGGCGGCTGCGGGTAGCCGCCGCCGTACTGGGGCTGCTGCGGCTGCGGCGGGCCGGGGTAGCCGTAACCGGCCTGGCCCAGGGGCTGCGTGGGCGGCTGGGCGGGCGGGGCGCCCGGAGGCGGCGTCTGCGGGTAGCCGTAGCCGGCGCCCTGGGGCGCGCCGAAGCCACCGCCGGGCGGCGGGTCCTGCGGGGCGCCGAAGCCACCGCCGGGCGGCGGGTCCTGGGGCGCGCCGAAGCCACCGGACGGCGGCTGGGCCGGGGGTTGGGCCGGGGGCTGCTGCGGCTGCTCGCCCGAGGGCTCGCCAGGAGGCTGGTTCGGGGGCGGGCCCGGCGGCTGGTTGGGCGGAGGAGGAGGCTGCGTCATGACTTTCTACCTCTGGAGAACGGGACGTGGGGACGTGGAACGGGACTCAGGACTAGAGACTCGGGATTCGGGAAGCGGGAAGCGGGATTCGGGACTCGCACCGCGGCCGCTCACTTGCCGAATGCCAGCATCCGGGCCCCCTCCTCCTCATCGGACTTCTTGGCCCGCAGCCGCGACGGCGTCATGAAGAACCGCTCGTCGGCGTAGGCCACCGCGCCCGAGATCCCCATCGAGCTCTCGGCGCCCGCCGCACTGTCCGGGTGCCGCAGTACGGTCGTGGGCTTGCCGCCCGAGGCGCCGAACCGTACGACCCGCCCGGCCTGGCGGTAGGACGCCTCGACATAGGCGACCAGGTTCCCGTCCTCCATGGCGAGCGGCATGACGGTGCGCTTGTCGTCGGCCTTGCCCCGCCACTTCTCCTTGCCGGTGGCGAGGCTGAAGGCGACGATCTCGTTGTAGCGGCCGCCCGAGGTAGCGGAGCCCTCGTCGGCGGTCGCCAGGTAGAGAGTGTCGCCGCCCACGACCACGCCCTGGCAGCCGTCGACGTCGTCACCGAACGAGAACATGCTGCCGCAGCCCGTCTTGAACTTGTCCTTGCCGTCGCTCTTGAGCTGCGAGCGCACCTTGCCGCCGTCCGTCAACGCGACGACCGTCCAGGTCTTCTCGTCCCTGTTCTTCAGCGAGACGACCACCGGGTCGGCGGAGTAGACCTTGTCGATCTCCCAGCCCTTGGGGCTCCGGTAGCTCCACTTGGCCTTGCCGGTCTTCGGGTCCAGCTCCTGGAGCTGGCCGTTCTCGTCGGGGCTGGTGGAGCAGGAGGACACGCTGAGCAGCTTGGCCCCGCCCGCGACGCCCTTGGGGAAGCAGAGTT
This sequence comes from Streptomyces sp. O3, assembly GCF_054788135.1. Classification (NCBI taxonomy): domain Bacteria; kingdom Bacillati; phylum Actinomycetota; class Actinomycetes; order Kitasatosporales; family Streptomycetaceae; genus Streptomyces; species Streptomyces sp. O3. The sequence continues at coordinate 7,091 of NZ_JBTVYK010000079.1, read as the reverse complement.
CCTCGCCCCGCGTGACGTCGAAGAGCTTCTTGCCGTCGGCCATCGCGTAAGCGACGTGGGACTGCCCGCGGGACACGGTGAGGGTGTCGCCCGCGATCGCCAGGCCTTCGCCGCCGATGTCGAAGAGGCCGCCCTTGTCGACCTCCTTCTTCCAGCCCGCCTTACCCGTCTTCAGGTCGATCTGCTGGAGCTGGTTGCACTTCTTCTTACGGCTGCTGGTCAGGCCGTTCTCGTGGAGGATGACGACCTTGCCGTCCGCGTTGGGGGCGGGTGGGGCCCCGCAGGCCGGGGCGGGCAGCGGGAGGGTCCACTTCTCCTGGCCGTCGCTCACGCCGAACGCGGAGACCTTCTTGTACCCGGCCTGGATGACGGTGTCGCCCTCCACCCAGATGCTCAGCAGCTCAGCGCCGTCGCCGGGGATCTTCTGGTCGTTCCTGACCATCCAGGCCTTGGCGTCGCCCGGCTTGCTGCCCGCGTTCAGGTCGCCGTTGTCGCCGCGGCTGTCGGGGCGGCCGCCGCTGCCGTCGCCCTCGTCGACCGTGGGCGACGAGGACGGCGATGACGGCGAGGGCTTCGCGTCGTCGGTCTTCTCGACGGCGGGCTGCTTGGCCTCGTCCTTCTTCTTGTCGCCGTCATCACCGCTGGTGAGGAAGAAGACGCCGGTACCGACGACGAGCAGCGCGGCCACGGCCGCGCCGATGACGACCGCGGGCTTGCCCTTGAAGAAGCCACCGCCCCCGGCGTCACCGGGCCCCGCACCGTCGGCGCCGGGAGCGCCGGGGAACTGCGGCGGCTGACCGTACGGACCCGGCGCGCTCGGCGGCTGGTTGTACGGCCCTGGCGGGGTCGGCGGCTGGTGGTACGGGCCCGCCTGGGGCGGCTGGCCGTACGGACCCGGCGCGGTCGGCGGCTGGCCGTACGGACCCGGCTGCTGCGGATAGCCGTACCCCGGCTGGCCACCCGGCTGCCCGGGCGGCGGGCCCTGCGGCGGGGTCGGCGGCTGGCCGGGAGGCTGCGGCGGCTGACCTGGTGGCTGTGGCGGCTGAGTCATCAGCGGTGTACCTCTTCACGCGGAACCAGGGCCCGACCGTTCTCCCCCGCAATTCCGGTGGCACATCCCCCGGAAAGGAGCGAATCAGGCATGGTCCCGCAACTCTGAGTCAGTCAAGCGGGAGTTCTTTGTATCACCCACCGCCGCGGCGAATCGGGCCGGTCACCCCCCTGTACCCAAGGGAGGACCGGCCCGTGATGCCCTCGTTATGCACGCGGAGTGACCGCCGGGCGGGCGCGCGGAGTTGGCCGACGGGCGGACGCGCGGAGCGACCGGCGGGCGGACGCGCTCAGGCGCTCAGCCGACCGTCTCGGCCAGCTCCAGCCAGCGCGACTCCAACTCCTCCCGCTGCCCCAGCAGTTCCCGGAGCTCCGCGTCGAGCCCCGCGACCTTGTCGAAGTCGGTGGCGTGCTCGGCGATCTGCGCGTGCAGCGTGCTCTCCTTCTGTGACAGCTTGTCCAACTGCCGCTCCACCTTCTGCAGTTCCTTCTTGGCGGCCCGCGCGTCAGCCGACGAGGTCGCCGGGGCCCGCGCCGCGGACGCGGCGGACGACGCGGCCGGGGCCTGCGTCTGCGCCGCGGCGGCCTCGGCCATCCGGCTGCGGCGCTCCAGGTACTCGTCGATCCCACGCGGCAGCATCCGCAGCGTGGCGTCTCCCATCAGGGCGAACACCCGGTCCGTGGTCCGCTCGACGAAGAACCGGTCGTGCGAGATCACCACCATCGACCCCGGCCAGCCGTCGAGCAGGTCCTCCAGCTGGGTCAGCGTCTCGATGTCCAGGTCGTTGGTCGGCTCGTCCAGGAAGAGGACGTTCGGCTCGTCCATCAGCAGCCGCAGCAGCTGCAGCCGCCGCCGCTCACCGCCGGACAGGTCGCCGACCGGCGTCCACTGCTTCTCTTTCCCGAACCCGAACTGCTCGCAGAGCTGCCCCGCGGTCATCTCCCGGCCCTTGCCGAGGTCCACCCGGTCGCGCACCTGCTGGACGGCCTGGAGCACCCGCGTATCCGGGTCCAGCTCGCTGACCTCCTGGGAGAGATAGGCCAGCTTGACGGTCTTGCCGACGACGACCCGCCCCGCGGCGGGCTGGGTCTCGCCCTCGCTGCGCGCGGCGTCGGCCATGGCGCGCAGCAGCGAGGTCTTGCCCGCGCCGTTCACACCGACCAGGCCGATCCGGTCGCCGGGCCCCAGCTGCCAGGTCAAGTGCTTGAGCAGCACCTTCGGCCCGGCCTGTACGGTCACGTCCTCCAGGTCGAACACGGTCTTGCCGAGCCGGGACGAGGCGAACTTCCGCAGCTCGGAGGTGTCCCGCGGCGGCGGCACGTCCGCGATCAGCTCGTTGGCCGCCTCCACCCTGAAGCGGGGCTTGGAGGTACGGGCCGGAGCGCCGCGCCGCAGCCAGGCCAGCTCCTTGCGGACCAGGTTCTGCCGCTTGGCCTCCTCGGTGGCGGCGATCCGCTCGCGCTCGGCCCGCGCGAAGACGTAGTCCGAGTACCCGCCCTCGTACTCGAAGACCGTGCCGCGCTGGACGTCCCACATCCGCGTGCACACCTGGTCGAGGAACCACCGGTCGTGGGTGACGCAGACCAGCGCGGAGCGCCGGGCCCGCAGATGGGCGGCGAGCCAGGCGATGCCCTCGACGTCGAGGTGGTTCGTGGGCTCGTCGAGCACGATGAGGTCCTGCTCGGCGATCAGCAGCTTGGCGAGCGCGATACGCCGCCGCTCGCCGCCGGACAGCGGCCCGATCACGGTGTCCAGGCCCCGGTCGAACCCCGGCAGCGAGAGGCCCCCGAACAGCCCGGTCAGCACGTCCCGGATCTTGGCGCTGCCCGCCCACTCGTGGTCTTCCAGGTCGCCGATGACCTCATGCCTGATGGTGGCCTCAGGGTCGAGCGAGTCGTGCTGGGTCAGCACGCCGAGGTGCAGCCCACCGCTGTGCGTGACCCGCCCCGAGTCGGCCTCCTCCAGCTTGGCAAGCATCCGGATCAGGGTGGTCTTGCCGTCGCCGTTGCGGCCGACGACCCCGATCCGGTCTCCCTCGGAGACGCCGAGGGAGACTCCGTCGAGCAGGGCACGGGTGCCGTACACCTTGCTGACGGACTCGACATTGACCAGATTGACGGCCATCAACGCTCCAGATTGGGGGACGATCGGCCTTCCAGCCTAGTCGCCCCCGTCTCCGCTCCCGGTCGGCCCCGGAATCGGGGGGAGTGGGTGAATGTTGCACCCTGGGAGGGATACGGGCGCCACCGGGGCGCGGCAGTCGAGGGAGCGCGTGGTGGACGTCCAGGGGATGGCAGCGCCGGGTTTCGAGCCGGTCAGGGACGCGTTCGTACGCAACTTCGCCGAGCGGGGCGAGCGCGGCGCGGCGGTCTCCGTCCACCGGCACGGAGAGCCGGTCGTCGACCTGTGGGGCGGTGTCCGCGACGTCGACGGGACGGACCCCTGGCAGCGGGACACCGCGCAGATCGTGCGCTCGGCGACCAAGGGCGTGGCCGCCGCGGCGGTGCTCCTCCTGCACCAGCGCGGGCGGCTCGACCTGGACGCGCCGGTCGGCGCGTACTGGCCCGAGTTCAAGGCGCACGGCAAGGAGCGGACCCTGGTCCGCCACCTGCTCGGGCACCGGGCCGGGGTCCCGGCCCTGGACCGCCCCCTGGGCGCGGACGAGCTGTCCCACGCCCCGGAGCGCCTCGCCGAGCAGGCACCGGCGTGGGAGCCGGGCACGGCGCACGGCTACCACGCCCACACCTACGGCTGGCTGCTCGGCGAGCTGGTGCGCCGGGTCACCGGCCAGACCCTCGGCGCCTTCCTCGCCTCGGAGGTGACCGGCCCGTGGGACCTCGACCTGTGGATAGGCCTGCCGCCCGAACAGGCCCGCCGGGTGGGCCGGATCGGCCCGGTCGAGCCGCCGGCCCACTCCCCTGCCCTGCGGCTGCGCCCCAAGCGCGCGGTCGCCGACGCCTACGCGGACCCCGGCTCGCTCACCCGCCGTGCCTTCGGCGCCCTGCTGCCCCCGGACGAGAACGCGCCCGCGTACCGGGCCGCCGAGCTCCCCGCGTCGGGCGGCATCGCCACGGCCCGCTCGCTGGCCGCGTTCTACGCCGCCCTCATCGGCCCGGTCGCGGGCCGCCCCCGGCTCCTCGCGCCCGAAACGGCGGCCCTCGCCCGCGCCGAGGAAGCCGCGGGCCCGGACCGCGTCCTGGTCGTCAGCACCCGCTTCGGCCTCGGCTATATGCTCCACGGCCCGGCCTCGCCGCTCCTGGGCCCCGGCTCCTTCGGCCACCCCGGCCGCGGCGGGCCGCTCGGCTTCGCCGATCCCGAGTCCGGCATCGCCTTCGGCTATGTGACGAACGGCTTCCAGAAGGGCGTCACGGCCGATCCGCGGGCCCAGGCGCTGGTGGGGGCGGTACGGGCGGCGCTCTCGCGCTGATCGGCTGCCGCGTCGGCTTTGGTCGGGCGTGTCTTCGGCGGGGACTCGGGGTGCTTCGGGACACTGAGGCCGATGACCGTACAGCGCATCAAGCAGCGGCTCCTCAGGGATCGAGCGGAAGGCGACGCTCCCGAGGTGGGGCCGATCGAGCTGTTCTTCGACCTCGTCTACGTGTTCGCCGTCGTGCAGCTGTCGCACTTCCTGCTCGCGCACCTGACGGGCGAGGGAGTGGCGCAGGCCGCGGTGCTGTTCCTCGCCGTCTGGTGGGGCTGGAACTACACCGCCTGGGCCATGAACTGGCTCAACCCGGACAGTGTGGCGGTCCGTCAGCTGACGGCCGTGCTGATGCTGCTGGGCCTCGGCATGGCGGTGGCGCTGCCGCACGCCTTCGGTTCGGACGCCGTGCTGTTCGCGGTGTGTTACGTGGGGCTCCAGCTGCTGCGTTCGGCCTTCATGGTGGTGGCCTGCCGGGGCCGGGTGCTCGGCGGGAACTACGCCCGACTGCTGTCCTGGAGCGCCTTCGCGGGGGTGTTCTGGCTCGTGGGCGCGTTCGCGCCGGACGAGCAGCGGCTGTGGTGGTGGCTGGCGGCGGTGGCGATCGACTACGGGGCGCCGATGGTCGACTTCTTCGTGCCCGGATTCGGGTCGGCGCCCGCGCACACCTGGCCGCTGCACCGTGAGCACCTCGCCGAGCGCAACCGGCTGGTCTTCATCATCGCGCTCGGCGAGTCCATCCTGATCATGGGATTCACGCTGGACGAGGTCGAGCTGACCGGGCGGGTGGCCGCCGCGACCCTGATCGGGTTCTGCGGCCTCGTCCTGCTGTGGTGGAACTACTTCGGCGTCCACATCGGGCGCGAGCGCGAGGCCGACCCGGTGGGGGCCCTGCAGACGGCCATCGCCCGCTCGGGCTTCGCCTACGCCCACGCGGTGATGATCGCGGGGGCGATCGTGGTGGCGGTGTCCATCGAGCAGGTCACCAAGCATCCGACCGGGCACCTCGAACCGGCGGTCATCTGGTGCGTGACCGGCGGTCCCGTCCTCTATCTCGTCGGGAACCTGCTCTACATCCACGCCCGGAGCGGCCTCGTCGCCTACTCCCGGCTGGTGGTGATCGGCGTCCTGGTGCTGCTCGGCCTGCTGGCCTCGCTGACCGACGTACTGTCGCCCCTCGGCCTCGCCGCCGCCGCGACGGCGTGCCTGCTCGTGCTGGCCGTCACGGTCCGCGCCGTTCCGCGCGGGCGGGCGTGACAGCCCCTTCGGGGGGTTCGGGGGCGGCGGGCGGGGCGGTGCCTCCGCTTCCTCCGCTCTATCGGCGGATGCGGCCGCGGGATCCGTCCGAGGCCCGTGGCCAGACCGCGCTGGAGCTGCTGTTCGACCTGGCCTTCTCGGCGGCGTCCGGGTTCGCCGCCGTGCAGTTCGCTCAGGCGCTGTCCGGCGACGGAGAGTACGAGGGAGCCATCGGCGGGGTGGGCGGTGGAGCCGTGGGCGGGGCGGGGGAGGCGCTGCTCGGGTTCGCGATGGTGTTCTTCGCGATCTGGTGGGCCTGGCTCGCGTTCAGCAGGTTCTCCTCGGCGTACGACACCGACGACGGTCTCACCTGGGCCGTGACCGCGCTGCAGATCATCGGGGCCTGTGTGCTCGCCGCCGGGGTGTCGCGTGCGTTCGCCGCGGGGGACTTCGCCGTCATCACCGTGGGGTACGCGGTGATGCGGGTGCCGCTCGCCGCGCAGTGGTGCCGCGCGGCTCTGGGGGACCCGCTGCGGCGCGCGACGTGTCTGCGGTTCGCCGCGTCCCTGCTGGTGCTGCAGGTGGGCTGGGGGGTGCGGCTCGCGCTGCCCGAGCCGTGGTCGTTCCCGTCCTTCGTCCTGCTGGCGGTGGGCGAGGTCGCCGCGCCGCTGTGGGCGGCCCGCCGGGGTGAGCCGCCGGTCAACCCCGGCCACCTCGCGGGGCGGCACCTCAGGTTCGCGCTCACCGTGGCCGCGCAGACGGTGGCCGCGACCGTCTGGTCGGTGCGGCTGGGTCTGGACGACGCCGGCGAGCGGGGCCCGCTGCTGGTCGTGGCCGTGCTGTCGGTGGGCGTCGTGGTGTCTCTGGTCTGGCTCTACTGCGGCATGCCGCACGCCTGGCTCGCGGCGCGGCGTCGCTCGGCTGGGCGCTGGACGTACGGGCACTACCTGATCCTGGGGGCGCTGTGCGCTGTGGGGTCGGGGGTGCGGTTCCTCGTGGACGGCGTGCAGGGCGGGGGTGGCGGCGGCGGTGGCTCTGACGGTGGCCGCTCTGCCGTGGCTCTGGCGGTGGCCGTGGGGGTGGCTGTGCTGGCGCTGTGGTGGGTGTGCGCCCTTCCCGTCGCCAGGGCTGTGGGGAGTGCGGGGCTGTTTTTGTGGCGTTATCCGGCGGCCGCGGTGGTTGCCGTGGGGGTGGCGGTGGCGTGGGGCGGCCGTCCGCTGGTGTCCACGGGCGTGGTCGTCGCGGTGCTCCTCGCCCTGTCCTGGGCGGACCGCCGCGCTGCCGCGCGGTGAGCCGCGCTGTTGTCTCGTTGTGGGTCGGGGGTGGGGGGGGGGGTACGTGCTCACGGCGACTGATAACCCGGAAGCTGCGAACCGCGTGCTG
>NZ_JBTVYK010000078.1:0-21649 GCF_054788135.1 Streptomyces sp. O3 | reverse complement strand
GCAGCGCCTCCTGCCCGAGCACCCGGCCGAGGCCGAACGCGATCCCGGCGCCGATCACCGTGCCGGCCAGCGCCCCGCCCGGCAGTTCGACCTTCGCGCCGAGCTCCGCGAGCTTCTCCATGAAGTTCTCATAGCCGCGGTTGATCAGGTCGATGCCGTGCACCCGCGACGTCCCCTGCGCCGCGAGCGCCGCGATCAGATACGAGAAGCCGCCGCGCAGGTCGGGAATGACCAGATCCGACCCCTGGAGCTTGGTCGGTCCGGAAACCACCGCCGAGTGCAGGAAGTTGCGCTGCCCGAAGCGGCAGTCCGAACCGCCCAGGCACTCGCGGTAGAGCTGGATGTGCGCGCCCATCTGGTTCAGCGCCGAGGTGAAGCCGAGCCGCGACTCGTACACCGTCTCGTGCACGATCGACAGACCGGCGGCCTGGGTCAGCGCCACCACCAGCGGCTGCTGCCAGTCGGTCTGGAAGCCCGGATGCACGTCGGTCTCCAGAGCTATCGCGTTCAGCGAGCCGCCCGGATGCCAGAAGCGGATGCCCTCGTCGTCGATCTCGAACGCGCCGCCGACCTTGCGGTAGGTGTTCAGGAACGTCATCATCGAACGCTGCTGAGCGCCGCGCACATAGACGTTGCCCTCGGTCGCCAGCGCCGCGGACGCCCAGGAGGCGGCCTCCAGACGGTCCGAGAGCGCCGCGTGGTTGTAGCCGCCCAGGCGGTCCACACCGGTGATCCGGATGGTCCGGTCGGTGTCCATCGCGATGATCGCGCCCATCTTCTGCAGTACGCAGATGAGGTCCTCGATCTCCGGCTCCACCGCCGCGTTGGACAGCTCCGTGACGCCCTCCGCGAGCACGGCCGTGAGCAGCACCTGCTCGGTCGCGCCGACGGACGGGTAGGGCAGCCGGATCTTGCAGCCGCGCAGCCGCTGCGGGGCCTCCAGATACTGGCCGTCCGCGCGCTTCTCGATCGTCGCGCCGAACTGCCGCAGCACCTCGAAGTGGAAGTCGATCGGACGGCCGCCGATGTCACAGCCGCCCAGGCCCGGAATGAAGGCGTGCCCCAGGCGGTGCAGCAGCGGACCGCAGAACAGGATCGGGATGCGCGAGGAGCCCGCGTGCGCGTCGATGTCGGCGACGTTCGCGCTCTCCACGTGCGAGGGGTCCATCACCAGCTCGCCGGGCTGCTCACCCGGACGGACGGTCACCCCGTGCAGCTGCAGGAGGCCGCGTACGACGCGCACGTCGCGGATGTCCGGGACATTGCGCAGGCGACTCGGGCCACTGCCGAGCAGGGCGGCGACCATGGCCTTGGGGACCAGGTTCTTCGCGCCGCGGACCCGGATCTCACCCTCCAGCGGGGTGCCGCCGTGGACAAGCAGGACGTCGTCAGTGCCGTTGACGGTCATGTATCTCGCGTTCCGATGAGGTGGGTGGGGGCAGAAAGGTAAGCCTAATGGCCTTCTACCCCCGCTAAGTAAGGCCAAGGGCGACCTTCGGCCGCGATAGCCGCGCCTTGACACGAACCGTGCTTCGGTCAGCGCGCACGGTAACCGGAATGCGCCCTTCAGGGGGCGCGCACGGCTCTTTTTACCGTATGGCCTGAGCTGCGAGCGCTTACGTACCGGGATTGCCTCCCCACCGAAGGCGAAGATGCGGGATCATGTCTGGCATGACCGAGGTGTCCTCGCTCACAGGGCGGTTGCTGGTCGCGACTCCGGCCCTGGCCGACCCCAACTTCGACCGCGCCGTGGTGCTGCTCCTTGACCACGACGAGGAGGGTTCGCTCGGAGTCGTCCTGAATCGTCCGACTCCGGTCGATGTGGGGGATATTCTGGAGGGCTGGGCCGCGCTCGCCGGTGAACCCGGCGTGGTGTTCCAGGGCGGCCCGGTGTCGCTGGACTCGGCCCTGGGGGTCGGGATCATCCCCGGCGACAGCGGACCCGTCGGCTGGCGCCGGGTGCACGGCGCGATCGGCCTGGTCGACCTGGAGGCCCCGCCCGAGCTGCTGGCCGCCGCGCTCGGCTCGCTGCGGATCTTCGCCGGGTACGCGGGGTGGGGTCCCGGCCAGCTGGAGGACGAGCTGGCCGACGGGGCCTGGTACGTCGTCGAGTCCGAGCCGGGCGATGTCTCCTCGCCCCAGCCCGAGCGGCTGTGGCGCGGCGTGCTGCGGCGCCAGCGCGGCGAGCTGGCGATGGTGGCGACGTACCCGGACGACCCCTCGCTCAACTGACACCGCCCGTCTGGCGACGGACGTCCGCTCCCCGGCGTCCGCCACCCGGCGGCTGTTGTCGGCGGGCTTCAGTACCCTGGAACCCATGAGCACTCTTGAGCCTGAGCGCGGGGCAGGTACGGGGACCCTCGTAGAGCCGACGCCGGAGCTGTCGCACGGTGACGGTGACCACGAGCGCTACGCCCACTATGTCCAGAAGGAAAAGATCATGGCGAGCGCGCTCGACGGCACCCCCGTCGTCGCGCTCTGCGGCAAGGTCTGGGTGCCGGGTCGCGACCCGAAGAAGTACCCGGTGTGCCCCATGTGCAAGGAGATCTACGAGTCCATGGGCGCCGGGGGCGACAAGGACAAGGACAAGAGCGGCAAGGGCGGCGGCAAGAAGTAGCGCATACGAGCCTTCCGCGAGAGCGCTGAGCCCGACTGTGTGAGGCGGCGGCTCCGGTGTGCCGGTGCATCCCGGAGCCGTCTCGTCCGCGTGCCCCCTCGGCGGCCTGCGGCTGGCAGTCCCGACCGTATGGCTCCTGCGGATCTGATCCCCGCGCCGCGCGCCCGCCGCAGGGCCCGCGGACCGCGCGGCGCGCTGTGGGCCGCGTGGCGGCGGACCGCCCGGCGTGCTCTGGGCCGCCCGGACCCGCCAGCCCGAACCTTCCCGCGCCTCACCGCCTTCGCGGACTTCGAGCGCCGAATGTCAGTGCACCGCGCCACACTTGACGCACTGAGGGTCGAATACCGGCCACCCGGAGGCCCGTTGCCCCGGCAACGGGCCTCCTGGCGTGCTCGGACGCCCGATCGGGGGATCGCCCCCGAACGTGTGAGGTGACAGGACGTCACGGGCCGCGGGAGTGCGGCCCTGGGACGGTGAGGCAGCGGGGAAGAATCGACACAAGAGTCGCCTAAGGCGTCAATGCCCGCCGACCGGTGAGCGCCCGTCAAAACGGGCGATCCCGCTGGTTGGGGGAGGAACGGTTCCTAGTGGACCCCTGCGTCGGCGGGCCGCGAAGATGTGCCAGAGTTGCTACGTCCGGCGCTGGAGCACGTACCGTACGGCGGAACAGCCCAGGCGGGCCGGTCATCGGGAAGGGGCAGCCGCTTTGACCACGCACGCACCGCAGTCAGCCCAGATGGCGCAGTCCACGACGCCGTCGGCGCCGCCGTCTGTGACGCTGCCGGTCTCGCTGGACGAGGCCGTCGCGGCCCTCGGCGCCATGCCCGCCGCGGTGCCCGTCGCGGGCGGTACGGACCTGATGGCGGCGGTCAACTCCGGGCAGCTGCGCCCCGCCGCGCTGGTCGGCCTCGGCCGGATCAGCGAGATCCGCGGCTGGCAGTACCAGGACGGGCACGCCCTGCTCGGCGCCGCGCTGACCCACGCGCGCATGGGCCGCCCGGACTTCGCGGCGCTGATCCCGGCGCTGGCCGCGGCCGCGCGGGCGGCGGGCCCGCCCACCATCCGCAACGCCGGGACGCTCGGCGGCAACATCGCCACGGCGGACCCGGCGGGGGACGCGCTGCCGGTGCTCGCCGCGCTGGAAGCCACCTTGATCATCGCCGGGCCCGGCGGCGCGCGGCGCGAGGCGCCGGTGTCCCATCTGCTGGCCGGTATGGAGATGTTGCGCGCGGGCGAGCTCATCGGCTATGTGCGGGTGCCGCTGCTGCACGCGCCGCAGGTCTTCCTGAAGGCGACCGGCCGGACGGGGCCGGGCCGGGCCACCGCGTCGGTGTGCGTGGTGCTCGACCCCGCGCGGCGCGGCGTGCGGTGCGCGGTGGGCGCCGTCGCGCCGATGCCGCTGCGGCCGCTGGACGCCGAGGGCTGGGTCGCCTCGCTGATCGACTGGGACGCGGGGCGGGCGCTGGCCCCCGAGGCGCTGACCGCCTTCGGCGAGTACGTCGCGGCCGCCTGCATTCCCGACCAGGCGCCGGACGGCACGCCGCACGAGCTGCCGCCCGTCGTGCTCCACCTGCGGCGTACGGTCGCCGTGCTGGCCCGACGAGCCTTGGGGAGGGCGCTGTCGTGAGCGACACCAACGGAACCGGCGCGGACGGGGCGATGGGCGAGGGCGTGTCCGGCGGGGAGGGCGGCTGGCAGCCGACGCCGCCGAGTGACTACGACGCGGACGCGACGGCGTTCGTCACGCTCCCGGAGGGCCTCGCGGACACGCCGCTGGCCGCGCCGGGCAGCGGCGGCTACGTACCGCCGCAGATCTCGGTCGCGCCGGGTGCGGCGACCGACCCGGCGGCCACCGGGACGTTCGTGATTCCGGGCCTGGCCGCGTCCCCGGACGCCGACGCGGCTTCTTCGGAGCCGGTGATCGGCGAGGCGGCCGTGCGCTGGCCGGAGCCGAACGCCGCGCAGCCGCCGCCGCCGACGGCGGGCGACACGGGGCAGTGGAGCTTCACGGAAGGGGCGGCGGCGCCGCCTTCGTCGAACGTGACCGGCCAGTGGTCGATCCCGCTCGCCCAGGGTGACCTCCCGGACGAGTCCGGCGAGTTCACCAGGTCCGCCCTGGTCGACCAGTGGTCGGCCAACGCCCCCGGCACCCTCCCCGGCGGCGCGCCGCCCCCATGGGCCCCGCCCCTTGACCAGGCCCCCCGTACGGACCCGTACGCGCTGCCGGACGGGGAAACGCACACGAGCACCCCCCCGCCCCAAGCCCCTGGCACGGGCAACGACCCGCACCAGGGCGCGGCGCACCCCCCCGGTACGGACGCGCACGCGAGCGTGGGGCCAGGCCAAGAGTCTGGCGCGGACGGCCCGTACGAGGGCGCGGCGCGTGATCAGGGCACGGACGCGCACGCGGGCGTGGGCTCGGGGCAGGAGCCCGGCGTGGGCGACGGCCCGTACGAGGGTGCGGAGCACGACCTCGGTGTGGGCGGGGGCCCGCAGGAGGGTGCGGAGCGTGAGCGCGGTGTCGACGTGCGTCAGGGCGGCGAGACGGAGACCGGTCCAGGGGATGGGCAGGGCGCGCACGGGGCGCGGGGCACGGACCCGCAGCACGCGGGCGACCTCGGCGTGGACCAGCGGGCAGGTGTCGACGACCCCGGAGCGGACCAGCGGGCAGGCGCCGCCGGCCCCGGCGTCGACCCGCCGCAGGACCTGGCCCATGGGTTCGTCGACGAGCGGCCGTTGGTCTCCTACGTGCTGCGCGTCAACGGCGTGGACCGGCCCGTCACCGACGCCTGGATCGGCGAGTCGCTGCTCTACGTCCTGCGTGAGCGGCTCGGCCTCGCCGGAGCCAAGGACGGCTGCTCCCAGGGCGAGTGCGGGGCCTGTGCGGTGCAGGTCGACGGGCGGCTCGTGGCCTCCTGCCTGGTGCCCGCCGCGACCGCCGCGGGCAGCGAGGTGCGCACGGTCGAAGGCCTCGCCGAAGGCGGCCAGCCGTCCGACGTGCAGCGCGCCCTGGCCTGCAGCGGCGCGGTGCAGTGCGGATTCTGCGTACCCGGCATGGCCATGACCGTGCACGACCTGCTGGAGGGCAACCCGGCCCCCAGCGAGCGCGAGACCCGCCAGGCCCTGTGCGGCAACCTCTGCCGCTGCACCGGCTACCGCGGCGTACTCGACGCCGTCAACGAGGTCGTGGCCCAGCGCGGCACCGCGACGGCCGACACCGAAGACGGGAACCAGCACACCGAGCCCCCCGAAGAGGCCCGCATCCCGCACCAGGCGCCCCCCGGCGCCGGGGGAGTAGCCCACCCCCACCCCCACCCCCACCCCCAAGCCCACCCCCACCCCCAGCCCGAGACCCCGCAGGACGGAGGCCAGGCATGAGCAGCGAGACCGCCACGGCCACCACCCCCACGGCCCCGGCCGCGCCCCCCGAGCCGCCCCCGCACGGCCTGGGCGCCTCGCTCACCGCCGCCGACATCCCCGCGAAGACCGAGGGCACCTTCCCGTACGCGGCCGACCTGTGGGCCGAAGGGCTGCTCTGGGCGGCGATCCTGCGCTCCCCGCACCCGCACGCGCGGATCACGTCCATCGACACGTCGGAAGCCCGCAAGATGCCCGGCGTGCACGCCGTCGTCACGCACGAGGACGTACCGGGCGACGCCGGACACGGCCGCCGGGTCGCCGACCGCCCCGTCTTCGCGTCCGAGGTCGTCCGCCACCACGGCGAGCCGATCGCCGCCGTCGCCGCCGACCATCCCGACACCGCGCGCATGGCCGCCGCCGCCGTCATGGTCGAGTACGAGATCCTGGACCCGGTCACCGATCCGGAGCAGGCCTTCGCCGCCGAGCCCCTGCACCCTGACGGCAACCTCATCCGCCACATCCCGCTGCGCTACGGCGACCCCGAGGCCGTCGGCGAGACCGTCGTCGAGGGCCTGTACCGCGTCGGCCGCCAGGACCCCGCCCCGATCGGCGCCGAGGCCGGACTCGCCGTGCCCCGCCCGGACGGCGGCGTCGAGCTGTACGTCGCCTCCACCGACCCGCACACCGACCGCGACCTGGCCGCCGCCTGCTACGGCCTCCCGCCGGACCGCGTGAAGGTCGTCGTCACCGGAGTGCCCGGCGCCACCGCCGACCGCGAGGACCCCGGCTTCCAGCTCCCGCTCGGCCTGCTGGCGCTGAAGACCGGCTGCCCGGTCAAGCTCACCGCCACCCGCGAGGAGTCCTTCCTCGGCCATGCCCACCGCCACCCCACGCTGCTGCGCTACCGCCACCACGCGGACGCCGAAGGCCGCCTGGTGAAGGTCGAGGCGCAGATCCTGCTCGACGGCGGCGCGTACGCGGACGCGTCCAGCGAGTCCCTGGCCGCCGCCGTCTCCTTCGCCTGCGGCCCGTACGTCGTGCCGCACGCCTTCATCGAGGGCTGGGCCGTACGCACCAACAACCCGCCGTCGGGCCATGTACGCGGCGAGGGCGCCATGCAGGTCTGCGCGGCCTACGAGGCTCAGATGGACAAGCTGGCCGCCAAGCTGGACCTGGAGCCCGCCGAACTCCGGCTGCGCAACGTCCTGGCGACTGGCGACATCCTGCCCACAGGACAGACCGTCACCTGCCCCGCCCCGGTCGCCGAACTGCTGCGCTCCGTACGGGACTACCCGCTGCCGCGGCTGCCCAAGGACTCCCCCGAGGAGGAGTGGCTGCTGCCCGGCGGCCCGGAGGGCGCGGGCGAGCCGGGCGCGATCCGGCGCGGCGTCGGCTACGCGCTCGGCATGGTGCACATGCTCGGCGCCGAGGGCGCCGACGAGGTCTCCACGGCGACCGTCAAGGTCCAGGACGGCGTCGCCACGGTCATCTGCGCCGCGGTGGACACCGGCCAGGGGTTCCCGACCCTGGCCCGCCAGATCGTGCAGGAGACCCTGGGCCTGGACGAGGTCCACGTCGCCTCGGTCGACACCGACCAGCCGCCCTCCGGGCCCGCCTGCCACAGCCGCCACACCTGGGTGTCGGGCGGCGCGGTGGAGCGCGCGGCCAAGATGGTCCGCACCCAGCTGCTGCAGCCCCTGGCGGCCAAGTTCGGGATGTCGACCGAGCTCCTCCAGATCACCGACGGCAAGATCACCTCGTACGACGGCGTGCTGTCCACGACCGTGATGGAGGCGATGGACGGCAAGGAGCTGTGGGCCACGGCCCAGTGCCGCCCGCACCCCACCGAGCCGCTGGACGAGAGCGGCCAGGGCGACGCGTTCGTGGGCCTGGCCTTCGCCGCGATCCGCGCGGTGGTGGACGTGGACGTGGAGCTCGGCGCGGTACGGGTGGTGGAGCTGGCGGTCGCCCAGGACGTCGGGCGCGTGCTCAACCCCGCGCAGCTGGCGGCCCGTATCGAGGCGGGCGTCACGCAGGGCGTGGGCGTGGCGCTCACGGAGCATCTGCGCACCCCGCGCGGCCTGGTCCGGCACCCCGACCTGACCGGGTACGCCCTGCCCACGTCCCTGGACGCCCCGGACATCCGCATCGTGAAACTCGTCGAGGAGCGGGACGTGGTGGCCCCCTTCGGGGCGAAGGCCGCGTCCGCGGTGCCGGTCGTCACCTCGCCCGCCGCGGTGGCCGCCGCGGTGCGCGCGGCGACCGGCCGCCCGGTCAACCGCCTCCCGATCCGGCCGCAGGCGGCGGTGGCGACACCCGGCGGCTGAGGGGCGGCGCCCGCCCACCCGATGAGTTCCCGGCGTGCGCTGAACGGCGGCCCGCGGCGAGTCCTAAGTCAGTGGCACCACGTGGTACCGCTCGGTACCATCGAAGCCATGGCTGGTCTCAACGTACGGTTCACCGAGGAAGAGCTGGACGCCCTGCGCGAGCGTGCGGACGCGGAAGGTCGGAGCATGCAGTCCTTCGCCCACGATGCCGTGGTCAAGGCGATAAATGAGCACTCCCGGCTGTTTAACGAAGCGGCCGACCATGTGCTGAACGCGAGCGTCGAGCTGAACCGGAGGCTCGCCTGATGCAGTACCTCACGCTGCCCGAGCTGCTCACCCTGGCCGAGCGGCTTGGGGCGAGCGAGGTACGTGACTACGGCCTGCTTGACTCGGCGCTGGCTCGGCCGCAGTCAAGCGTGTTCGGGCAGGACGCTTACCCGGACGTGTGGCAGAAGGCGGCGGCCCTCATGGAGTCGATCGCCCGCAATCACGCCCTCGTCGACGGGAACAAGCGCCTGGCCTGGTACGCGACCTGGGTGTTCCTGCACATGAACGGGTATCCGTTGGATGCGGGCTTCGATGTCGACGAGGCTGAGCGGTTCGTGCTGGACGTCTGCCAGGGCGGCCTCGATGTGCCCAAGATCGCCGAGCAACTGCCGCAGTTCGCTCACTGAGCGTCGGCGTGTGACTCGCGTCCCAACGCGCTCAACCCCGGTGGCGTCCGGCGGAAGCCACCGCGGCACCACCGGTAAGGTGGCCCGGTTGTCATACGTAGCCGAGCCAGACCCGAACCGGAGACCGTGACTACCACCACCGGCACCCCCGCCTCGTCGTCGCACCACCTCTCGCCCGCCTTCCCCGGCCGCGCCCCCTGGGGCACGGCGAACAAGCTGCGTGCCTGGCAGCAGGGCGCCATGGACCGGTACATCCAGGAGCAGCCGCGCGACTTCCTCGCCGTCGCGACCCCCGGCGCCGGGAAGACGACCTTCGCGCTCACCCTCGCGTCCTGGCTGCTGCACCACCACGTCGTGCAGCAGGTGACGGTGGTCGCGCCGACCGAGCACCTGAAGAAGCAGTGGGCGGAGGCGGCCGCCCGGATAGGCATCAAGCTCGACCCCGAGTACAGCGCGGGCCCGCTCAGCAAGGAGTACCAGGGCGTCGCCGTCACCTACGCGGGCGTGGGCGTACGGCCGATGCTGCACCGCAACCGCGTCGAGCAGCGCAAGACCCTGGTCATCCTGGACGAGATCCACCACGCCGGTGACTCCAAGTCCTGGGGCGAGGCCTGCCTGGAGGCCTTCGAGCCCGCCACTCGGCGGCTCGCGCTGACCGGTACGCCGTTCCGCTCCGACACCAACCCGATCCCCTTCGTCACCTACGAGGAGGGGAACGACGGCATCCGGCGCTCGTCGGCCGACTACACCTACGGCTACGGGAACGCGCTCGGCGACGGCGTCGTCCGGCCCGTCATCTTCCTGTCCTACAGCGGTCAGATGCGGTGGCGCACGAAGGCCGGTGACGAGATCGCCGCCCGGCTCGGCGAGCCGATGACCAAGGACGCCGTGTCCCAGGCCTGGCGTACCGCGCTGGACCCGCGCGGCGACTGGATGCCCAATGTGCTGCGCGCCGCCGACCAGCGGCTCAGCGAGGTACGCAAGGGCATCCCGGACGCGGGCGGCCTGGTCATCGCCTCCGACCAGGACTCGGCGCGCGCGTACGCCAAGCTGATCCGCGAGATCACCGGCAGCAAGGCTGCCCTGGTGCTGTCGGACGACAGCGGCGCGTCCGACCGGATCGACGAGTTCAGCCGGGGCGACGACCGCTGGATGGTCGCGGTCCGGATGGTGTCCGAGGGCGTGGACGTGCCGCGGCTCGCGGTCGGCGTGTACGCCACGACCATCTCGACCCCGCTGTTCTTCGCCCAGGCCGTCGGGCGCTTCGTACGGTCCCGGCGGCGCGGCGAGACCGCGTCCGTGTTCCTGCCGACCATCCCGGACCTGCTCGGCTTCGCCAATGAGATGGAGGTCGAGCGCGACCACGTACTCGACAAGCCGAAGAAGGGCGGGGACGACGAGGACCCCTACGCCGAGTCCGAGAAGGAGATGGACGAGGCGAACCGGGAGCAGGACGAGGACACCGGCGAACAGGACATGCTGCCGTTCGAGGCGCTGGAGTCCGAGGCCGTGTTCGACCGGGTGCTCTACGACGGCGCCGAGTTCGGGATGCAGGCGCACCCCGGCAGCGAGGAGGAGCAGGACTACCTCGGCATTCCGGGGCTGCTGGAACCCGACCAGGTGCAGATGCTGCTGCAGAAGCGGCAGGCCCGGCAGATCGCCCACAGCCGCAAGAGGCCGGACGCGGAGGCGGACCTGCTCGAACTGCCCGCCGAGCGGCGTCCGGTGGTCAGCCACAAGGAGCTGCTCGAACTGCGCAAGCAGCTCAACACGATGGTCAGCGCCTACACCCACCAGTCGGGCAAGCCGCACGGCGTGATCCACACCGAGCTGCGCCGGGTGTGCGGCGGTCCGCCGAGCGCGGAGGCGACGGCCGGGCAGATCCGGCAGCGGATCGCGAAGGTCCAGGAGTGGGCGACCCGGATGAGGTGACGGGTGACGGGTGATGGTTGACGGACGACCGGCCGGTCGTCCGTCAACCATCACCCGTTCGGGTGTTTCGGGACATTGCCTGGTTAGTCGGCTTTCACCCGTTATGTGGTTCACATAACGGGCATCAGGCGTGCTCGGAAGTGTGAAGTTCACCTTTTCGGTGACCGGATTCTGGACGGAGTCTTCCGCTGAGCGGACCAGCTCGCTAATGTCCCGGCAACACACACGCCCCGTGGCAGCGCCGCCGCGGAGCGCAGCCGGTGCTCAGCGCTGCCGGGAGGCGTCCGCCGCCGCCCGGAGCCCCGCCATCGCCCGGCGGCCTCTGGACGTGCGTCACCGGCGGTACCGGTGACGGGGCACCCGCCTCTTCGGCGGGGGAACGCCTTGCCGCGAAAGGGGGGCCGTCGTGACTCACCACTAAGGAGAGGGCGTCGTGACCGCGGAGACCTCCCAGACGCTCGACCGGGGACTGCGTGTCCTCAAGCTGCTGGCCGATACCGACCACGGACTGACCGTGACCGAGCTGTCCACCAAGCTCGGTGTGAACCGCACCGTGGTGTACCGCCTGCTCGCCACGCTCGAGCAGCACGCCCTGGTACGACGTGACCTGGGCGGCCGCGCCCGAGTCGGGCTCGGCGTGCTGCGGCTGGGCCGCCAGGTGCATCCGCTGGTGCGGGAGGCGGCGCTGCCCGCGCTGCGCGCGCTGGCCGAGGACATAGGGGCCACCGCCCACCTCACGCTGGTCGACGGCACGGAGGCGCTGGCCGTGGCGGTCGTCGAACCCACCTGGACCGACTATCACGTGGCCTACCGCACCGGGTTCCGGCATCCGCTGGACCGGGGTGCGGCGGGCCGGGCGATCCTGTCCGCCCGGCAGGGCGCGCTGAACGACCCCGGTTTCACGCTCACCCACGGCGAGCTGGAGGCCGGGGCGAGCGGGGCGGCGGCGCCGCTGGTCGGGGTGACCGGGATCGAGGGCAGCGTGGGCGTGGTGATGCTGGCGGACTCGGTGCCGGAGCGGGTGGGCGGGCGCGTGGTGGACGCGGCCCGCGAGGTCGCCGACGCACTGCGCTGACCGCGCGCCGCGCGGCCCGCGCGTTGCCCCGTCCCGCGCCCGTCCTGAGGCTGTGTGGCGGGTCCGCGTCCGTCCTGAGGCTGTGTTGCGGTCCGCGTCCGCGTGAGGCCCTGTGGTGGCTGGGTCTCGTGGGGGTTGGCCGTGGTTATAGGTTGATTCCGTGCTCTCACGTCTCCCTGGCCTCTCGCGGCTCCCCCGGTCCAAGGCCCTCGCCGTCTGCGCCGTCCCGTTCGTGGCTCTGCTGGCGACCGCGGGCCTGGCGCCGCTGCCGTTCGTGGTGGCGCACCCCGGTGCGACCGCGGACGTACTCGGCGAGAACAACGGCGACCCGGTGATCACCATCACCGGCGCTCCCACCCGCGAGACGAGCGGCCAGCTGCGGATGACGACGATCCTGGCGACCGGCCCGGACGCTCGGGTCGACCTCGGCGATGTGGTCGACGGCTGGTTCCGCACGGACCGCGCGGTGATGCCCCGCGAGGCGGTGTATCCGAGCGGTGAGTCCACCGAGGAGATCGAGAAGCACAACATCGGCCAGATGGAGGAGTCCCAGGACGCGGCGGTCCAGGCGGCGCTCGGCTACCTGGGCGAGCGCGGCGACGGGATCGAGGTCGAGCTGGAACTCGCCGACGTCGGCGGCCCCAGCGCCGGGCTGCTCTTCGCCCTGGGCATCGTCGAGAAGCTGGACGGCGACGGCAGCGGCGGCGACCTCACCGGAGGCCGCACCATCGCGGGTACGGGCACGATCAGCGCGGACGGCGAGGTCGGCACGGTGGGCGGGGTCTCGCTGAAGACGCAGGCCGCCAGGCGGGACGGGGCGACCGTCTTCCTCGTACCGCAGGCGGAGTGCGGGGACGCGCGGGGCGAACTCCCGGACGGGCTGCGGCTGATCCCGGTCACCACCCTGTCCGGGACGGTGGACGCGCTACGCGCCCTGGACAAGGGCGAGCCCGTCCCGACCTGCTGAAGACTCAGTCCTCGTCGTCCAGCGGGTGCCGCCACCGCAGTCCGGGGAACCGGGCGAAGCCGCGGTCGGCGGAGTAGAGCGTGGCGCCGGATTCGATGGCCAGCGCCGCGATGTAGGCGTCGGGAACGAGATTCCCCCGAGCGCCCGCACCACGGCACAGCCGCTCGAAGATGCTCCAGTGCCGCGGGCCCTCCGTCAGCGACGCCGCGACGGGCGCGTCACGGATGTCCTGGAGGAAGGCGAACGCGGTGTCCGGTTCACTTGGCGGCTGATAGATCCGCGGGTGGGTGACGATGCGGAGAAAGCCGCTGTCGACCACGCCGTTGTACGCCACCGGCTCGTCGCCGCGCAGCTGCCGCAGCAGCCACGCGTGGTAGCGCTCGTGGTCCTTGCTGTCCTCGCGGAAGGCGTACACGAGGACGTTGACGTCGCAGAGGATCATTCGAGGCCGTCCATGAGGTCACGGACGGACAGGTTGTCGTCCAGGTTGATGCCGGGGCGCGGGCCGCCGCGTCCGGGGTCGGTGGTCAGCTTGGCGACGCTCTGCGCCGCGTTCACATCGCGCGCGAACGACGCCCGCACCGCGTCCTCTATCACCGCACTGAGCGTCACCCGCCTGCGTGCCGCGCGCAGCTTCGCTTCCTGGAGCAGGTCCTGGGGGAGGTCGACCGTGGTTCTCATACACACAACAATAGAAGCCGCGCATCTTGATGCGCAAGCTGATCGTCACGATGTGATGACACGCTGTACTGGTCTTGACGGCTAGCCGTCGGCCGAGGACGCCTGTTCCACCAGCGGGATGATCCGCAGCGGCACCGGGTTCTCCATCACGATCGCCGTCGACGCGCGCACGATGCCGTCGAAGCCCACCACCCGGTCGATCACCCGCTGGAGGTCGGCGTTGGACCTGGCCACCAGGCGGCAGAGCATGTCCCCGTGCCCCGTCGTGGTGTGCAGTTCGAGTACCTCCGGGACGCCGCTGAGGTGGGCCCGGACGTCCGCGCCCTGGCCCTGTTTGATCTCCAGCGTCGCGAAGGCGGTGACGGGATAGCCGAGCGCCGCCGGGTCCACGTCCGGGCCGAAGCCCCGGATGACGCCGTTCGACCGCAGGCGGTCCAGGCGCGCCTGGACCGTGCCGCGCGCCACGCCGAGCCGCCGCGACGCCTCCAGTACGCCGATCCTGGGCTCGCGCGCCAGCAGTACGAGCAGTCTGCCGTCCAGTGCGTCGATGGACATGGCCTGGATCACACTCCCGGTGGTCATCCTGTACAGATAGCCCGGCCATACTCGCCTTTCGCTAGGCGGATTGACCAGTGATCCAGGCAACTATTGCGCACCTTGTGGAACAGGGGGACGCTGCCGTTATGAGTGAGACCATCCAGGAAACCCCTGACACCGCACGGCAGGCCGACCCCTTCCCGGTCAAGGGCATGGACGCGGTCGTCTTCGCCGTGGGCAACGCCAAACAGGCCGCGCACTACTACTCGACCGCCTTCGGCATGAAGCTCGTCGCGTACTCGGGCCCCGAGAACGGCAGTCGCGAGACCGCCAGTTACGTCCTGGAGAACGGCGCCGCCCGGTTCGTGCTGACCTCGGTCATCAAGGCGAGCACCGACTGGGGCCGCTTCCTCGAAGGCCATGTCGCCGCACACGGCGACGGCGTCGTCGACCTCGCTATCGAGGTCCCCGACGCCCGCGCCGCGCACGCCTACGCCATCGAGCACGGCGCCCGCTCCGTCGCCGAGCCGTACGAGATGAAGGACGAGCACGGCACGGTCGTACTCGCCGCCATCGCCACCTACGGCGAGGTCCGCCACACACTGGTGGACCGCAGCGGCTACGACGGCCCCTACCTGCCCGGCTTCGTCACCGCCCAGCCGATCGTCGAGCCCCCGGCCAAGCGCACCTTCCAGGCCATCGACCACTGCGTCGGCAACGTCGAGCTCGGCAAGATGAACGAGTGGTGCGCCTTCTACAACAAGGTCATGGGCTTCACCAACATGAAGGAGTTCGTGGGCGACGACATCGCGACCGAGTACTCGGCCCTGATGTCCAAGGTCGTCGCCGACGGCACCAAGAAGGTGAAGTTCCCGATCAACGAACCGGCGATCGCGAAGAAGAAGTCGCAGATCGACGAGTACCTGGAGTTCTACGGCGGCCCCGGCGTCCAGCACATGGCGCTCGCCACCAACGACATCGTCACGACGGTGCGGACCATGCGCGCCGCGGGCGTCCAGTTCCTGGACGTCCCGGACACGTACTACGACACCCTCGGCGAGTGGGCGGGCGAGACACGGGTGCCGGTGGAGACCCTGCGCGAGCTGAAGATCCTCGTCGACCGCGACGAGGACGGCTACCTGCTGCAGATCTTCACCAAGCCGGTCCAGGACCGCCCGACCGTCTTCTTCGAGATGATCGAGCGGCACGGCTCGATGGGCTTCGGCAAGGGCAACTTCAAGGCCCTGTTCGAGGCGATCGAGCGCGAACAGGCCAAGCGCGGCAACCTCTGACCGCTCCGGCTCCTCGGTTGTTCCGGAACCCCGGTTGTTCCGGAACCCTGGCTGTTCCGCGCCTCAGCACGCCGTGGCCCCACGGGACCTGACGACCCGTGGGGCCACGGCGCACGCGCGCACACCCGTCCGGCGACCGGTCCGATGACCGGCCCGGCGACCGGTCCTGGGGGGCGTCTCGGGGAAACGCCCCCCAGGATCCAGGACAGGGCCTAGGCCTCCTCGCCGGTCTTCTCGGACGGCGTCTGCGCCCCCATCCGCGCCGGACCGCCCGCCGCGGGTTCGCCCAGCGCCTCCAGGGCCTGAGCCGCCAGCGGCGCCAGCAGCGGCGAGAAGGACGGGTTGATCCGCAGCGCCGTCGCCAGATGGCGGCGCGCGGAACCGTGCCGCCCGAGCGCCCGCTCGATCTGGCCCCGGTGGTAGAAGAACAACGCGCTGCGCGGCCCCTTCTCCATCGCCTTCTTCGCGTACGCGACGGCCCGCTCGTCATCGCCCGCGCGATGCAGCGCCCAGCCCAGCGCGTCCGCCGCCTCGGGCCCCGGATGCCGCTTGTACTCGGCGGTGAGCCGCTTGACCGCCGCCCGCACCGCGTCCGCGTCGCCGTGGTCCGCCTCGAACCGGCCGAGCACCAGCGCCTCGTTGACCCCCACACCGCCGCCCTGCTCGATCCGCCCGCGCAGGATGTCGTACTGGACCCCCGCCGCCTCCATCCCCAGCGACTCCTGCAACTCGCCCAGTTCCAGGAGGTACTCCGGCAGCGGCTGCTTCGCCAGCGCCGACTCGAAGGCGGCGAGCGCCGCCGACGAGCGGCCCAGCGCCGCCAGCGCCCGGCCCTTCCCGGCGAGCGAGGGATGGTGGTCGGGGCCGGCACGCAGCGCCGCCCGGAAACAGCGCAGCGCCTCGGCCGGTTCGCCGCGCTCCCACGCCAGCTCACCGACCCGGTGCAGCCGCACCGCCCGCTCGGCCGGGGTCCCGGCGAGCGCGGCCGCGTCCGCCGCGTTCACCGCCGCGTCCTCACGCCACCCCCGGTCCCGGTACACCCCCGCGGCCGCCGCCCGCACCACGGACCCCGCCCCGAGCTCCCGCAGCCGCTCCAGTGCCCTGCCCGCCGCCTTCCGGTCGCCCAGACCGCGGTAGGCCTCCAGCAGCACCGGGTACAGCGTCCAGCGCTTCGGGGCCTGCCGCACGGCCAGCTCGCCCCACTTCCGCGCGTCCCGGTACTCGTGCCGGGCGTTGGCGAGCGCGGCGAGCCCGGCCAGCGCCGCCGCGTTGCCCTCGTCGCCGGGACGCACGGCCAGCGACCTGCGCAGCGCGCGCTCGGCCTTCGGATAGGCCGCGTAGTCCGCCGTACGGCGCCCCCGCTCGACATAGGCGGCGCCCAGCACCGCCCAGGACTCCTCGTCGCCCGGCTGCTCGCGCACCCACGCCTTCCGCTCCCTGATCAGGGCCGTCAGGTCGGCCAGCGAGGCTGGCGCGCCCGCCCCGGCCGCGGCCATCGCCCGCCCGGCCGGGCCCGGCGCGGGCGGCGGGCCGTCCTCCCGCAGCACGGGGACCAGCACCAGCACCCCGGCGAGCAGGGCGCCACCCGTGACCGAGGCGACCAGAGCGCGCCGCACCGCGCGGGAGCGGCGGCGCGGCGGGGCCGGGGCCTGCCGCTCCTGTTCGTTCTGGTTCTCCACGGCGATCACTCTGCTCTCCATGGTGATCACTCTGCGTCAAGGCGTGCACCGATACGACGAGCACACCGCGACGCGCGCGTGGGTCGCCCTACGGGTTCACACCGATGGCCCCGAGTGCCACGCTGGGATCATGGCCGCCGATTCCGCCGATTCCGCCGATCCTGCCGAACCCCTGCTGGCCGCGCTGCGCGCCGGGCTGCCCGCCGAAGCCGTCCTCACCGACCCGGACGTCACCGCCTCGTACGCGCGCGACATGGCCAGCTTCTGCGCCGCGGGCCGCCCCGCCGTCGTCGTACTGCCCCGTACGGTCGAACAGGTGCAGCATGTGCTGCGCACCGCCACCGCACTGCGCGTCCCCGTCGTCCCACAAGGCGCGCGCACCGGCCTGTCCGGCGCCGCCAACGCCTCCGACGGCTGCATCGTCCTCTCTCTGCTCAGGATGGACCGCATCCTGGAGATCAGCCCGGTCGACCGGATCGCCGTCGTCGAACCGGGCGTCGTCAACGCCGCGCTCTCCCGCGCGGCGGCCGCCCACGGCCTGTGCTACCCGCCCGACCCCTCCAGCTGGGAGCAGTGCACCATCGGCGGCAACATCGGCACCGCGTCCGGCGGCCTGTGCTGTGTGAAGTACGGCGTCACCGCCGAGTACGTACTCGGGCTCGACGTCGTCCTGGCCGACGGCCGCCTGCTGAAGACCGGCCGCCGCACCGCCAAGGGCGTCGCCGGATACGACCTCACCCGGCTCTTCGTCGGCTCCGAGGGCAGCCTCGGCGTCGTGGTCCGCGCGGTGCTCGCCCTGAAGCCCGCGCCGCCCCCGCAGCTGGTGCTCGCCGCCGAGTTCGCCTCCGCCGCGGCCGCCTGTGACGCGGTCTGCCGGATCATGGCCGAGGGACATGTGCCGTCACTCCTCGAACTGATGGACCGTACGACGATCCAGGCCGTCAACGCCCTGGCGCACATGGGACTCCCGGACACCACCGAGGCCCTGCTGCTCGCCGCCTTCGACACCGCCGACCCGGCCGCCGACCTGGCCGCCGTCGGCGAGCTGTGCACGGCCGCGGGCGCCACCGAGGTCGTCCCGGCCGACGACCCCGCCGAATCCGAACTCCTCCTCAAAGCCCGGCGGCTGTCGCTCACCGCACTGGAAGCCGTCAAGGGCACCACGATGATCGACGACGTCTGCGTGCCCCGCTCGCGGCTCGGCGCGATGCTCGACGGCACCGCGCGCATCGCCGAGAAGTACGACCTGACCATCGGGCTCTGCGCGCACGCGGGGGACGGCAACACCCACCCCACCGTCTGCTTCGACGCGGCGGACCCCGACGAGTCCAGGCGGGCCCGCGAGTCCTTCGACGCGATCATGGCCCTCGGCCTGGAGCTCGGCGGCACGATCACCGGCGAACACGGCGTGGGCGTACTGAAGAAGGAATGGCTGGCCCGCGAGATCGGCCCGGTGGGAGTGGAGTTGCAGCGGGGGATCAAGCAGACCTTCGACCCGCTGCACCTCCTCAATCCGGGCAAGGTGCTCTGACGCCACTCACTCACCGTCCTTCGACTCGTCCGACGGCCACGGGTCGCGCAGCCACAGCTCGTCACGCCCGCCCGCCGCCGGGGCGAGCAACTCGGCCAGGCCGTCGTCGATGCCCAGCTGCTCGGACTCGGAACCCGGCGGCACCGCCCGCAGGGTGCGCTCCAGCCAGGCCGACACGGCGGCCGCCGGCGCCTCCAGCAGGGCCTCCCCGTCCGGCGAGCTGAGCGCCATCAGGACCACGCTGCGGCCCTCGAACTTCGTCGGCCAGACCCGCACGTCCCCGTGCCCGCACGGCCGGAACACGCCCTCCACCAGCAGCTCGCGGGCGAAGGTCCAGTTCACCGGCTGATCCGAGCCGATGTGGAAGGTGATGTGCACGGCGTACGGGTCGTCGGTGCGGTAGGTGAGGCGGGCCGGGACGGGGACGCTGCGCTCGGGCGACAGCACCAGCTTCAGTTCCAGCTCTCGTTCCACCACGGTGTGCATCTCGTACGTTCCTCTCGTCGGACGGTCTCGGCACGGGCCCTTCGGTGGGCCTGTACGAGGTGAGAGCGCCCAGGAGCGGATCGCTTACGCGACTTCGCCGAACTTTCCGAAGTTTTTTTCCGCGCCGCTGTGTCGCTCGTACGCGGGGTATCTCGCCTTCTCGCCGCTCCGGGCGGTGCGGTCTTCGTTACTGTCCTCCTTGGACCGTGGGAGATCCGGTGTCGCGGCCCGTCCGGGTCGGCGCCGTGGTCGGTCAACTGTGCTGTTCACGATCGGAGTTGGGGACATGGCGACGCCTCCCGCCGGCAACGGTGACAACGGAGCCCGGCAAGGCTATTACCCGGACCCCTCCATCCCTGGCTACGTCCGGTACTGGAACGGGGTCTCCTGGGTGCCGGGGACCAGCCGCCCCGCCCCGGCCGGGGGCGAGCCGCTGCCGCTGCCGCCCGGCGTGAGCGAGCCCGCCGCCGTACCCGGGCAGGCGACCGCGCCGGTGGAGGAGACCGGGCCGGTCTTCTTCGACGAGGAGGAGCCGCAGGCCGTGCGGGGCGACGGACGGGACGATCGACAGGGCGACGTACCGGATGGCGTACGGGATGGCGTACGGGATGACGGCGCCCGGCCGGAGCCCGCCACGGCCTGGCAGGCCGACACATCGCACCAGGGCGGCTTCGGCGGCGAGCGGGACCGCCGGGTCGCCTGGGGCACATCGGCCGCGGCCGACCCCCGGCTGGCGCACGCCCGCGCTCCCGAGGCCCGCGGCCCTGAGGCCCGCGGCCCCCAGGCGTCGGTCCCGGACCAGCCCTCCCGCCCTCTCGGCCAGACGCCGCCCACGGCCGACGGCACGATGGCCATCCGCCTGCCGGAGACACCCGCGCCCGCACCCGCGCCCGCGGCGTCGAGCGGTCCGCCCGCCGCCGCCCGGGCGGCGGCCACCGGCACACCGGGCCAGCCGAACCCGACCCTGGTGGAGGGCGCGGCCCCAGCCGATCCCGCCAGCCCGGCCTCCTGGCCGCAGCAGGTGCAGCGGCTCGCGCAGAGCCCAGGGGGCGAGGGCGGCCCCGTACCGCCGTGGAAGCCCGTCACCGAGGATCCGTTCACGGCGGCGGCGCGGGCCCGGGCGGCGGCCAGGCCCGCGCGCCTCGGCCGACGGCTCGCGGCGCGGCTGATCGACACGCTGGTGCTGGGCGCCGTCACCGGCGTCGCCGCCGTACCCGCGGCGACCACGGCGTACGATCACGTCAACGCCAAGATCGACGAGGCGAAGCTGTCCGGCGAGACCGTGACGGTGTGGCTCATCGACGGCACGACCGCCGCCTGCCTGGGCGGCGTGCTCGCCGCGCTGCTGATCTTCGGCGTGCTGTACGAGGCCCTGCCGACCGCGAAGTGGGGCCGCACCCTCGGCAAGAAGCTCTGCGGACTCGAGGTGCGGGACATCGAGAAGCACGTGGCCCCGTCGTTCGGCGCGGCGCTGCGCCGCTGGCTGGTGTACAGCGTGCCGGGCGTCCTGGTCGTCGGTGTCGTCGGCGTGGCCTGGTGTCTGTTCGACCGCCCGTGGCGGCAGTGCTGGCACGACAAGGCGGCCCACACCTTCGTAGCCGGGTAGGACCCCAGGTGCTCAGGTCCCCGGGCTCAGGTCCCCCGTCCGGACCCCGGCCGCGTGCGGACCCCTCTCGTTCGGGGTCGACTCGGGCCATGAGCACCCAACCGCCGCCTCCGGGCCCCGGCCAGCCACCGGACGACGACCCGTTCAAGAAGCAGCCGCCGCCCGGCAGCGGCGGCGGCTCCCCGTACGACTCGCCCTACGGCGACGGGGCCCCGCCGCCCCCGCCTCCGCCCGGCGGCGGCGACTTCGGCGCTCCACCGCCGCCCCCCTACGGCGGCGACCCCTACGGCGGTGGCTACGGCGCGAGCGACCCGCTCGCCGGGATGCCCCCGCTCGCCGACAGCGGCAAGCGCGTCCTGGCGCGCGTCATCGACATCCTGGTCGTCGGCGTGGTCACGTATCTGCTGCTGTGGGCCTTCCGCTGGAACAGCGTCGACTTCGACGACGTCAACGGCGGTTCGGCCTTCGGCAGGTCCCTGCTGACGGCGATCCTCTACATGGCCTATGACGTCGTCATGACGGTCAAGACGGGCCAGACGCTGGGCAAGCAGCTCATGAAATTGCGGGTGGCCAACCTCGACGACGGCTCGACGCCCACCCTGCAGACGGCGGTGGTACGCGCCGCCGTGCTCTGGCTGCCGTTCGCCTTCTGCTGCTCTTTCCTCTGGACGGCCGTCTGCGGCGGCTGGAGCTTCTTCGACAAGCCCTACAAGCAGGGCCTGCACGACAAGGCCGGTAAGACGGTCGTGGTCAGCACCGGCTGACCTCGAGGCCGCGGGCGGCGGCCTCGGGCTTCGGCGGCCGCGGGGGGGGGGGGGGGGGGCCGGCCCCCCCCCGGGGGGGGGGGCGCCCACGCGTCCGGGCGAGGACTTCACCCGGCCCCCC
>NZ_JBTVYK010000077.1:0-24882 GCF_054788135.1 Streptomyces sp. O3 | reverse complement strand
GGCCGCCGCCGGGCCCGCGCCCACCCGTCCGCCACCGCGGCGGCCAGCGCGAGGGCCACCACGGCGGCCAGCGCCAGCCACCAGGACGTGTCCATGCCCCAGACGCTACCGCCGCCGCGTTCCCCCGGCGCGCCGGGGCGCATCGGGATCCAGGTCCGTCCGAACCGGTGACAGCACAGGTGAGTTCGCCCACAACGGCGGTCCGGGGAGGACCGACCGGCCCTTTCGCGCCTTACGCTCAACGCACTGCACGACCTCCCTCCCGCACCACCCCCCGTCGTCTGTCCGTCCACGGAGGTTCCAGCTCCATGAAGCTCACCGTCGTCGGCTGCTCGGGGTCGTTTCCGTCCGCGGACTCGGCCTGTTCGAGCTACCTCGTCGAGGCCGACGGCTTCCGGCTGCTCCTCGACATGGGCAACGGCGCCCTGGGCGAGTTGCAGCGCCACTGCGGTCTGTACGACCTCGACGCGATCTTCCTCAGCCATCTGCACGCCGACCACTGCATCGACATGTGCGGGTACTTCGTGGCGCGCTACTACCGCCACGAGGGCGGCCGCTGCGGCGCCATCCCGGTCTACGGCCCCGAAGGCGCCGAACAGCGACTGACCACGGCGTACGCGGACACCCCCTCGTCGTCCGCGATGAGCGAGGTCTTCGACTTCCGCACGCTGAAGCCGGGCGCGTTCGACGTCGGCCCGTTCTCGGTGCGTACGGAGCGGGTGCCGCACCCGGTGGAGTCGTACGCCATCCGGGTCGAGCACGGCGGGGCCTCGCTGACGTACTCCGGCGACACCGGCGTGTGCGCGGCCCTGGACGACCTCGCCGCCGGCACCGACCTGTACCTCTGCGAGGCGTCCTTCACGCACGGCAAGGAGGACATCCCGGACCTGCACCTCAACGGCCGCGAGGCGGGCGAGTCCGCCCGGCGCGCGGGCGCCC
This sequence comes from Streptomyces sp. O3, assembly GCF_054788135.1. Lineage (NCBI taxonomy): Bacteria > Bacillati > Actinomycetota > Actinomycetes > Kitasatosporales > Streptomycetaceae > Streptomyces > Streptomyces sp. O3. The sequence goes on along the minus strand of NZ_JBTVYK010000077.1, from coordinate 23,943 downwards.
GGCGGCTGGTCCTCACCCACATCCCGCCGTGGACCGACCCGAACGTCAACCTCGCGGACGCGCGCGCGGCGTACGACGGGCCGGTGGAGCTGGCCCGGCCTGGCGCGGTCTACGTGCTCTGATCCCGCTGCGGTCGGTCGACTACGTCGAAGCCCCCGCCTCGTCTGGTCGAGGCGGGGGCTTCGGGGTGTACGGGCTACTTGGCCTCGCTCTTCTCCAGCTCGGCGAGCTCCTCGTCGGACTCGCGGCCCGGCGTCGGGAGGTTGAACTTGACGATCGCGAACCGGAAGGCCACGTAGTAGACCACCGAGAAGCACAGGCCGATCGGGATGATCATCCAGGGCTTGGTGGCGAGGTTCCAGTTCAGCAGGTAGTCGATCGCACCGGCCGAGAAGGTGAACCCGGCGTGCACGCCGAGCGCCCAGGTGATCGCCATCGACAGGGCGGTGAGGATCGCGTGGATCACGTACAGCGCCGGGGCGATGAACATGAAGGCGAACTCGATCGGCTCGGTCACACCGGTGACGAAGGAGGTCAGCGCCAGCGACATCATCATGCCCATCACGGCCTTGCGGCGTTCGGGGCGGGCGCAGTGGGCGATGGCCAGCGCGGCGGCCGGGAGGCCGAACATCATGATCGGGAAGAAGCCGGTCATGAAGAGTCCGGCGGACGGGTCACCGGCGAAGAACCGGTTCAGGTCGCCGTGCACGACCTTGCCCGCGGCGTCGGTGAAGTCACCGATCTGGAACCAGGACACGGTGTTCACGAACTGATGCATGCCGACCGGGATGAGCGCGCGGTTGATCAGGCCGAACAGACCGGCGCCCACCGCGCCGAGCCCGGTCATCCACTCGCCGAAGCTGGAGATGCCCTCACCGATGGGCTCCCAGACCAGACCGAAGAAGACGCCCATGAAGGTGCCGACGAAGGCCATGATGATCGGGACGAGACGGCGGCCGTTGAAGAAGCCGAGCCAGTCGACCAGCTTGGTGCGGTGGTACTTCTGCCACAGCCAGGCCGCGAGCAGACCCATGATGATGCCGCCGAGCACACCGGGGTTGTTGTACGTCGCGGCGACGTCGACACCCTTGTTCTCGGTCGTGTTGATCACGGCCTCGGTCACCGGGAACGCCTTCAGCACGTTGCTGTAGACGAGGAAGCCGACCAGGGCGGCCAGCGCGGTGGAGCCGTCGGCCTTCTTGGCGAAGCCGATCGCGACACCGATGCAGAACAGCAGCGGCAGGTTGTCGAAGACCGCGCCGCCAGCGGTGGCGAAGACGGACGCGACCTTGTCCCAGCCGAGCCCGTCCGGGCCGAACACGTCGTCCTGGCCGAGACGCAGCAGAATGCCGGCCGCGGGCAGCACCGCGATCGGCAGCTGGAGGCTGCGTCCAACCTTCTGCAGGCCCTGGAACAGGCCGGAGCCCCACTTCTTCTTAGCGGGGGCCGCCGGGGCGGTGGCCGTACTCATCAACTTCCTCCATCGGGCATGACGCCGCCCGGGGACAGAGAAAGCAAGGGGGGACGGCGGCGTCGCTCAGGGGACGCGGCCTGCGGCCGCGTGGTCTACACCAGTGAGTGGTGTAGACCTGTTGTAGCACGGTGAACGGCGGATAAGGAACCCGTGCCTCCGATATGAGGGCGCACATCCGGGCACGCATGACCAAAGGCCCCCGAACCAGAGCGGTTCAGGGGCCTTTCGGCACCGTGTTTTACCAGCACAAAGAGGCGTAAGGAGGCCCTAGGCTACTACTTCAGGTTCTCTCGCTCCATTTCGGCCTCGACCTCCTCCGGCTCCCGGCCCGGCGTCGGGATGTCGAACTTGGTGATCGCGAAGCGGAAGATCACGTAGTAGACCGCCGCGAAGACGAGCCCGATGGGGATGATCAGCCAGGGTCTGGTCGCCAGACTCCAGTTGATCACGTAGTCGATCAGACCGGCCGAGAAGCTGAAGCCGTCATGCACCCCGAGCGCCCAGGTCACCGCCATGGAGACGCCGGTCAGCACCGCGTGCACCGCGTACAGCGCCGGGGCGATGAACAGGAACGAATACTCGATCGGCTCGGTGATGCCCGTCACGAACGAGGTCAGCGCGACCGAGAGCATCATGCCGCCCACCTCGTGGCGGCGGTGCGGCTTGGCGCAGTGGGTGATCGCCAGCGCCGCCGCGGGCAGCGCGAACATCATGATCGGGAAGAAGCCCGAGGTGAACAGGCCCGCGTCCGGGTCGCCCGCCAGGAACATGCTGATGTCACCGTGGACGGTGGTCCCGTCCTCCTTGGTGTAACTGCCGAACTGGAACCACAGCGGCACGTTCAGGAACTGGTGCAGACCGATCACCAACAGCGCCCGGTTCGCGATGCCGAAGATGCCCGCGCCCCACGCGCCCAGGCCCACCAGCCAGTCGCTGAAGCTCTCCAGGCCGTCGCCGATCGGCGGCCAGATCCACAGGCAGAGGGCGGCGAAGCCGATCGCCACGAACGACATGATGATCGGGACGAGGCGGCGGCCGTTGAAGAAGCCCAGCCAGTCGACCAGCTTGACCCGGTGATACCGCTGCCAGAACCAGGCCGCGAGCAGCCCCATCACGATGCCGCCGAACACCCCCGGATTCTGGTACGTGAACGCCGCCACCGTGCCGTCCGCCGCCTGGCAGCCGGTGGCCACCGCCTCCGCCCCGCCCTCACACGACTTCGGGAACTGCCGCAGCACGTTGAAGTAGACGAGGAAGCCCGCCGTGGCCGCCAGCGCCGTGGACCCGTCGGCCTTCTTCGCCATCCCGATCGCGACGCCGATGCAGAACAGCAGCGGCAGCCCGATGTTCGCGTCCAGCAGCGCCCCGCCCGCGCCCGCCATCACCTTGGCGACATTCGTCCAGCCGAGCCCGTCCGCCCCGAACACATCCGGCTGGCCCAGCCGGTTGAGGATGCCCGCCGCGGGCAGGACGGCGATCGGCAGCTGCAGGCTGCGCCCCATCTTCTGCAGCCCCTGGAACAGGCGGTGCCACCACTTGGCCCGCGGCTGCGCCGTCGCGTTGCTCGAACTCATCGACGTCCTCCCGGAACAGGCCAGGCCTGGCAGGCGTTGCATACTGGTGTAGACCAGTTGCGGTACGGTGCGGGAGCCCGGCCCCGAGGCAGGATTCCGTGATCGTTATCTTTCGGTACCGGGTGGGCGCTCGCCCGCGAAGTTGCGCCAACCGTGGGCTAACGTGACAAATCAGACCTGACGATGGGTCGGTGCGTCGAGCAACGCTCATGACCGTGCTCGTGGAACCACAGGGAGAAGGACATGGCCAGCAAGGCTGAGAAGATCGTCGCCGGACTCGGCGGCATCGAGAACATCGAAGAGGTCGAGGGCTGCATCACCCGCCTGCGCACCGAGGTGCAGGACGCCTCCCTCGTCGACGAGGCCGCCCTCAAGGCCGCCGGAGCCCACGGCGTCGTCAAGATGGGCACCGCCATCCAGGTCGTCATCGGCACCGACGCCGACCCCATCGCCGCGGAGATCGAAGACTTGATGTGACAGCTGCCCTCGCATGACCTGCGAGGAACCCCCAGACACCCCGACTGACCCGCGGTGCGGCATCTCTCGCCATCCCGCGGTGTCTCGGGGTGTCTTGGCGTTGTGTGTACGGCATGCGCACGGGAGGCGGGCCCTGGCAGCGGTTAGTCCTCGGAGGGCGGGGCGTTCCGCTCCGCCCCCTGGGCGGCTGGCCCTGGCTTTGCCTGGACGGTCAGAGCTGGCAGATGAGCGAGTCGTCGTCGCTGCCGTCGCAGTAATCGACCTTCTTGATCTTCACGGTGTCGATGTCGGACATCTCGCCGTTCTCGATCTCCGTGTCGTAGAAGTCGACCTCGTCGTTCTTGGTCTTGCCGGGGCCGAGCCGTTCCGCCGAAGAGCCGGTGCTTCCGAGGAAGTCGCCGTCCTTGTCGTACGCCTCGAACTCGATCCAGTAGTTGGCCGCCTCGCTGCCGCTGTTGGCGACGGTGAAGGCGACACGGTAGGTGGTCACGCCGTATTCGGTCTTGACGCCCTGGCTGGTGATCTTGACGTCCTTGTCATGGGCGCTGCTGACAGGGCTCTTGGATTCCTCGGGGTCGTCCGAGCCGTCAGGGCTGTCCTGGCCGCCTGGACTGTCCGCGGAACTGTCCTCGTCACCCGTGCACAGGTGTTCGGTGAAAGCCGCGTTGAGTTTGGCGTGATCGGCCTTGGACATCTTGTTCTCGTCGTCGAGGTTCTGAGCGCGTGTGTTCTCGTCGCCCCCGCAGTACAGGCGGAAGAACTCGGCGGACTTCGCGATCTCGCCCGCTGTGGCGTCGGCCATCTCCTGCGGGTCGGACGACACGTCGTACACGACGTCCATGAAGCGGGTCTCGGACTGAGTCAGGTTGTCGGCGTTGTAGCCGCGAGACTTGCCGTCGGCGTCGCCGCTGCCGCATGCGGTGAGCGCGGCTGCGGCGACGGCTGCGGCGACGGCTGCGGTGGCGATGGTGCGGATGCGGTGCATGCGTCCCCTCTTGATCCTTTGTGTGGGGTGAGCGTACGGGCGCGTTCCGCGCCAAGTGCTGCCCGTGATGGTGTCGTTACATGACGGAGGGATCGTCGCCCCGCTGTTCGGCACAGCGGAGCCGGGCCCTCCGTACGGGCGATAGGCTCGACGCCATGTCTCGCATCGACGGCCGCACCCCCGAACAACTCCGCCCCGTCCGCCTCGAACGCGGCTGGAGCAAGCACGCCGAAGGCTCCGTGCTCGTCTCCTTCGGCGACACCAAGGTGTTCTGCACCGCATCCGTCACCGAAGGCGTGCCCCGCTGGCGCAAGGGCAGCGGCGAAGGCTGGGTCACCGCCGAGTACTCCATGCTGCCCCGCTCCACCAACACCCGCGGCGACCGCGAGTCCGTGCGCGGCAAGATCGGCGGCCGTACGCACGAGATCTCCCGCCTCATCGGCCGCTCACTGCGCGCCGTCATCGACTACAAGGCGCTCGGCGAGAACACCATCGTCCTGGACTGCGACGTCCTCCAGGCCGACGGCGGCACCCGCACCGCCGCCATCACCGGCGCCTATGTCGCACTCGCCGACGCCGTCGCCTGGGCCCAGCGCAAGAAGCTCATCAAGCACAACCGCCAGCCGCTGACCGGCACCGTCTCCGCCGTCAGCGTCGGCATCTTCGACGGCGTGCCGCTGCTCGACCTCTGCTACGAGGAAGACGTACGCGCCGACACCGACATGAACGTCGTCTGCACCGGCGACGGCCGCTTCGTCGAGGTCCAGGGCACCGCCGAGGCCGAGCCCTTCGCCCGCGCCGAACTCAACTCCCTCCTCGACCTCGCCGTCAGCGGCTGCGACGAACTCGCCGCGCTCCAGCGCACGGCACTCGAAGACCCGCTGACCTGACGCCCAGGCAGCTAGACCAGGCAACCAACCGTCCCCGCCAGGCGTTCTTACTGATACGGGCGCACGGGTTCGAGCCGTGCGCCCGTCCAGAACAGGGGAGGGACACCACCATGGCCTCGCGCCGCCACCACCGCCGCACCGCCACAGCAGTCGCCGCCGCCGTGCTCGGCGCGACCCTCGCCGTCGGCTGCAGCACCGTCGACAAGGCGCTCGACTGCGCGCGGACCGCCGACGCGATCGCGGACAGCGCCGCCAACCTCCAGCAGGCCGTCGAGGACGCCGCGACGGGCCGGACCCCGGACGCGGACCAGGCGCTCGACGACATCGACAAGAACATCACCGAGATCAACGACCGAACCGACGACGCCGACGTCGGCAAGGCCCTCGACTCACTCGGCCGAGCCGTGGGCAACGTCCGCGCCGCCATCAGGGAAGGCGACACCACCCCCGACATCAGTCCGGTCACGGACGCCACCGGCGAGCTCACCAAGGCCTGCAAGCCCTGAGAGCCGTACGTCGCGGCGGCCCCGGATACTAGAGGCATGACCCGCCTGATCCTCGCCACCCGCAACGCCCACAAGGTCACCGAACTCCGCGCCATCCTCACCGCGGCCGGACTCGACCACGACCTGGTGGGCGCCGACGCCTACCCCGACGTCCCCGACGTCAAGGAAACCGGCGTCACCTTCGCCGAGAACGCCCTACTCAAGGCCCACGCACTCGCCCAGGCCACCGGCCACCCCGCCGTCGCCGACGACTCCGGCCTCTGCGTCGACGTCCTCGGCGGCGCGCCCGGCATCTTCTCCGCCCGCTGGGCGGGCCGCCACGGCGACGACCGCGCCAACCTGGAACTCCTCCTGGCCCAGCTCGCCGACATCGACGACGCCCACCGCGCCGCCCACTTCGCCTGCGCCGCCGCCCTGGCCCTCCCCGACGGCACGGAACGCGTCGTCGAAGGCCGCCTGCGAGGCACCCTGCGCCACACCCCCTCCGGCACCGGCGGCTTCGGCTACGACCCGATCCTCCAGCCGGACGGGGAGACTCGCACCTGCGCGGAACTGACCCCCGACGAGAAGAACGCGATCAGCCACCGAGGCGAGGCGTTCCGGGCGCTCGCGCCGGTGGTGGGGGAGTTGTTGGGGTAACACGACTCAGAAAAAGCGACCTGCAAAATCCTTGGATTCGTAGGTCGCTTCTCCCGTGCGGCGGAAGGGATTCGAACCCTCAAGCCCGGTCAGGGGCCACAGATCCTAAGTCTGCTGTGTCGCCATTGCACCACCGCCGCCAGCCGTCTGTCATGGTACCCGGACGGGCAGCCAGCGCGTAGCGGGGTCTTCGGGGCTCGACGTGCTGGCCGTGTGTTCGTGGCCTCGCGCGGAGTGATGAAGCGCGAAGCCATGGGCAGGGGCGCTGGTTAGCCCAGTTCCCTGCTGTCGTTCCGTTCGCCTCGCTCCGACCGCTTCTCCAGGCGCGCTTGGCGGCGCTCCTCCCTGGCCGCCTTCCGCCGCGCCTTGCTCTCCTTGCGGGTGACGCTGACGCCGCCCCAGAGGGCGAAGCCCTTGATGATCACGCGGGGTGCGCCGGGGTCGCCGGGTACGCCGTCCTCGCGGGAGTCGAAGCCGCCCATCAGGCCGAAGCCGCGGACGCGGACTTCCACGCCCGGCGGGACGACGACGCCGAGGCCGCCCATGAGGGCGACGCAGTTGATGACCGTCTCGCGCTGGGAGAAGTGCGCGTCGCGGAGGTCGATCTCGCCGCCGCCCATCAGCGCGAAGGCGGTGAAGCGCGGCGGGGCGGTCCAGACGCCCTTGCGCTGGAAGCCGCACATGATGGCGCACGCGCCCGTGGAGGTGGGCTCGCCGCCGATGCGTGAGGCCCAACTGCCGGAGACGGCGGGGGCGGTGGCGGACGCGGGCGCGGGCGCGCCGGTCGCCGGGAGGTCGCGGGTGAGGGGCTCCAGGTCGCCGTAAGTGCGGGCCTTGTACGCCGCGTCGAGGCGTTGCTCGAACTCCTCCATGTCGAGGCGGCCTTCGGCGACGGCGTCCCGCAGCCGTTCGGCGACTCGTTCCCGGTCGGCGTCCGAGGCGCGCAGCTCGGGCAGGTCGTCGTCCGTCATATGAATCACCCTAGCGTGGCCTGGTCCGCGTACATCTTCGCGATGACATTCTCGATGTCGGGTTCTCGTACGGAGAGGTCCACCAGCGGATACGCCGAGGCGACGGCCGTGACGAGCGGGGCCGCGGAGGCCGCCGCGGGGAAGGCGAGCCACTGCCGCGGGCCCTCGGTCCTGACCACCCGCGCGCCGTCGACCTCGATGGGCGGGAGCTCCTCCGCCAGGTCGACGACGAGGGTGCGTTCGCTCTCGCCGATCTCGTGCAGGCCGGTCAGCTCACCGTCGTACATCAGCCGCCCGTGGTCGATGACCATGACGCGCTTGCACAGGTGCTCGATGTCCTGGAGGTCGTGGGTGGTGAGCAGGACGGTGGTGCCCGCCTCGGCGTTCAGGTCGCGGAGGAAGCCGCGTACCCGGGCCTTGCTGACCACGTCCAGGCCGATCGTCGGCTCGTCGAGGTAGAGGACGGCGGGGTCGTGCAGCAGGGCGGCGGCGATGTCGCCGCGCATCCGCTGGCCGAGCGACAGCTGCCGTACGGGAACGGGCAACAGCTCTGCCAGGTCGAGGAGTTCGACGCAGCGGTCGAGGTTCGCGCGGAACCGGGTGTCGGGGATGCGGTACATGCGGCGCATCAGCTGGTACGAGTCGATGAGGGGCAGGTCCCACCAGAGGGTGGTGCGCTGGCCGAAGACGACGCCGATGCGGTGGGCGAGGCGGGTCCGTTCGCGGGCGGGGTCGATGCCCGCGACGCGCAGGGTGCCGCCGCTGGGGGTGAGGATGCCGGTGAGCATCTTGATGGTGGTGGACTTTCCGGCGCCGTTCGGGCCGATGTAGCCGACCATCTCGCCGCGCGGGACGGTGAAGGAGATGCCGTCGACGGCGTGGACCTGGTGGCGCTCGCGTCGCAGCAGGCCGGTCCTGCGCCGGACGTCGAAGACCTTGGTGACGTCGGTGAGTTCGATGAAGATGAGGCTCAGCTCCCTGTGCTGCGGTAGGAACGGAGGCCCGCCCGCCAGGCGAGACCGGCGAGCGCGCAGCACGCCGCGGCCACCAGAGGCGGCAGGAAGGCGAGCCACTGGGGGAGTCCGACGGGGTTCTCGCGGTCCAGTACGTACAGGGCGGGCAGCCAGTTGACGAAGGCCAGCGGCAGGACGAACGTGACGCCGCGCACCAGGTCATCGGCGAAGATCGACGGCGGGTACTGGAGGAGCGTGTTGCCGCCGTAGGTGAAGGCGTTCTGCACTTCGGACGCGTCCTGCGCGATGAACTGGAAGGCCGCTCCGGCCATGAAGATCGCCGCGAAGATCGCCGCGCCGCTGAGTACCGTCATCGGCACCAGGAGCGCTTTGAGCGGCGTCCAGTGGACGTCGACGACCAGCAGTGCGTAGCCGAGCACCAGGACCCCTTGGGCGAGTCGGCCGATCCTGCGCAGCGCGAACCGGTCGGCGGCGACCTGGACCAGCACGGGGACCGGTCGTACCAGGAGGGTGTCCAGCGTGCCGTCCCGTACGCGGTGCCCGAGCCGGGTGACGGAGCCCAGCAGCAGTTCGGTGAGGCCGAAGGCGGTGCCCGCCGTGCCGTAGAGGAAGGCGATCTCGCCGAGTGAGTAGCCGCCGAGCGCGTCGACGTGCGAGAACATCAGCAGAATGGCGACGAAGTCGAAGGCGGTGGCGGCGAATGACCCTAAGGCGGTCATCGCGAACGACGCACGGTAGGCGAGGGTGGCGCGCACCCACATGGAGACGATGATCCCGTAGGCGCGCAGCCCTTCGGCGATACGGGAACGCCGCCCGCTGACAGGGCCTCGTGGATCGGCGGCGGCGCGGAGTTCGTCAGCCACCCTGCACCACGACCCTCCGGGTGGCCGCCGACTGGAGCAGCCGTCCGGCCGCGAGCAGGGCGAGGGCCCAGCCGGTCTGGAACGCGTAGGCCTGGAGCAGGCCCCAGCCGGTGTGCGTGCCCATATAGACGTCGGCGGGCACCTGGAGCACCGAGGACCAGGGCAGGGCGCGGGCGACTTCGCCGAGCAGGCCGGGGAAGACGTTGAGCGGCAGCAGCAGGCCGCTGAAGAACATGCCCGCGAGTCCCGCGATCTGTACCGCGCCCGTGCCGTCGAGCAGCCAGAACGCGGAGAGGGCCACCAGGTAGCGGATGGCGAAGCTGACCGTGAAGCCCAGGAGCAGGGCGAGCAGGAACGCGAGCCAGATCAGTGCTGATCCGGGCAGTGCGATGTCGAAGGCGAGTGCGCCGATCGCCATCGGGATGACGCCGCGTCCGAGCAGCTGGAACAGGGCCCGGCCGGCGTCGCCGGCCAGCCACCAGAGCTGGAGGTCGACGGGGCGGTAGAGGTCGATGGCGATGTCGCCGGTACGGATGCGGGCGATCAGCTCGTCCCCGAAGCCGCCGCCGTACAACGCGCTGGCGGCGAAGAGCGCTTGGCCGATCCAGACGTAGGCCAAGGCCTGGGACTGGTCGTAGCCGCCGAGTTGCGGGCGCGCGGTCCACAGGGCCGTGTAGGTGTAGGCCATCACGAACCCGAAGACGGTGTTGGTGAAGACGCCCGCGGCGGTGGCTGTCCGGTACGTCGCGTAGCGGCGGAAGCCTCCGGCCGCGACGGCTGTGTACAGCCGCAGCATGGGCCGTGCCTCCTTTCCGGGGTCCGGGGCCGGTCCGGGGCCGGGCCGGGGCCGACCAAAGGGCACGACCTTACCGGGGTGAACGGGGGCGCCGCCAAGGGTTTTCACCCGTTCGGCGGGGCGCGGCGCGCTGGGGCGTGCGCCACGCCCGGTCGCTGAAACGTGCGATCCGGCTCTGACGTTGTCCAATGGGCACGTAACAGTGCGATGAGGGCTATACCTCGTGAATCGGGAGCCGTCAGACATGAGTGACGAGGAGCGGAAGCCGGGAGCCGGGCACCAGGGGTGGGCGCCCAGGGAGCCCGACGACGCCTCGCCTTCGCACGCCGACGGCGGCACTGACACGGCCAAGGCCGAAGCCACGGCCAAAGTCGAAGCCAAGGCCAAAGGGAAAGGCAAGGCCAAGCGTCCCAAGCGCACCGGCTGGCGGCGGCTGGTGCCCACCTGGCGGATGGTCCTGGGCGCGTTCGTGTTGTTCTGTGTGCTGGTCGGCGGCGCTCTGGCAGCCGGTTACCTCCTGGTGGACATCCCGCCCGCCAACCCCACGGCCACCGCGCAGAGCAACGTCTACCTCTACGAGGACGGCTCCCCGCTCGTCCGAGACGGCGAGATCAACCGCGAGAACGTCCCGCTCAGCCAGGTGCCCAAGACCGTGCAGCACGCCGTGCTCGCCGCCGAGGACCGGGACTTCTACTCCGAGTCGGCCGTCGACCCCAAGGCGATGCTGCGCGCCGCCTGGAACACCGTCACCGGCAAGGGCAGGCAGTCGGGTTCCACGATCACCCAGCAGTTCGTCAAGAACTACTACCTGGACCAGGAGCAGACCATCTCGCGGAAGGTGAAGGAGTTCTTCATCGCCATCAAGCTGGACCGTCAGGCCAGCAAGAGCGAGATCCTGTCGGGTTATCTGAACACCAGCTACTTCGGCCGCAGTTCGTACGGCGTCCAGGCCGCGGCCCAGGCGTACTTCGGCAAGGACGCCCTGGACTTGTCGACCGCCGAGGGCGCCTACCTCGCGACGCTGCTGAACTCCCCGAACGCGTACGACGTGGCCGCCCACCCGGAGAACAGGGACCGGGCGCTGGCCCGCTGGAACTACGTGCTGGACGGGATGGTCAAGGAGGACTGGCTCAGCGCCGCCGACCGCGCGGCGATGACGTTCCCGGAGCTTGAGGAGGCCAAGGCGCCGTCCGGGATGTCGGGGCAGCGCGGCTATCTGGTGAAGGCGGTCGAGGACTATCTGATCGCCCACAAGGTGATCGACGAGGACACCCTGAAGAAGGGCGGCTACCGCGTCACCACGACGATCGACAGGAAACTCCAGGACGACTTCGTCGAGGCCGTCGACGAGCAGCTGATGTCGAGGGTCGACGAGGACGCCCGCGAGATCGACCGGAACGTCCGCGCGGGCGGCGCGGCCATCGACCCGGTCACCGGCCGGGTCGTCGCGATGTACGGCGGCATCGACTACACCCAGCAGTACGTGAACAACGCCACCCGCCGCGACTACCAGGTGGGTTCTGTCTTCAAGCCGCTGGTCTTCACCGCGGCCGTGCAGAACGGCTCTGTCACCCAGGACGGGCGGCCGATCACCCCGAACACGTACTACGACGGCACGAACAGACGTCCGGTCGAGGGCTGGGGCGGCGGTGCGTACGCCCCGGAGAACGAGGACGACGCCAGCTACGGCGAGATCACGGTACGCACCGCCACCGACAAGTCCGTGAACTCGGTGTACGCGCAGATGGCCGTGGACGTCGGGTCCGACACGGTGAAGCGGACGGCGATCGGCCTGGGCGTCCCGGAGAGCACGCCGGACCTGACCGCGTCGCCGTCGATCGCGCTGGGCACGGCGACCGCCAGCGCCCTGGACATGGCGTCGGCGTACGCGACGCTCGCCAACCACGGCGAGTACGGCACGTACGCGCTCGTGGAGAAGATCACCAAGGAGGGCCGGGCGCTCGACCTCCCGGCGCGCTCCCCCAGACAGGCCGTCAGCCGGAAGGCCGCGGATACGACCACGTCCGTGCTGCTGAGCGTCGTCGAGGGCGGTACGGGTACGGCGGCGCAGGCCGCGGGCCGCCCGGCGGCGGGCAAGACCGGCACGGCGGAGGAGGACAAGGCGGCCTGGTTCGCCGGGTACACGCCGGAGCTGGCGACGGTGGTCGTGGTCATGGGCCAGGACCCGGACACGGCCGCGCAGACCCCGCTGTACGGGGCGCTGGGCGAGGCGCGGATCAACGGCGGGGCCTATCCGGCGCGGATCTGGGCCCAGTTCACGGCGGCGGCGCTGGAGGGCAGGCCGGTGCGGGACTTCGACCTGGAGCTGGAGCCCGGCGCGGACGAGCCGTACTCGGACGAGTTTCCCTCGGACGGGTTCCCCGAGCCGGAGTTGCCACCGGACGGTCAGTCGGCGGGCCAGTCGGCGGGGCAGGGCCAGGTTCAGGGCCAGGTTCAGGGCCAGGATCAGGGGCAGACCGACGGGCACGACCAGGGGCAGACCCAAGGGCAGGATCAGGGCCAGACGGACGATGACGACAGACCCTAGTGCCCGGAGGTCGCCTTCAGCCCCACCACGGCCACCAGCAGCAGGCAGATGAAGAAGATCCGGGCCGCCGTCGCCGGTTCGCCCAGGACCGCCATCCCGAGCACCGCCGCCCCGGCCGCGCCGATGCCGACCCACACCCCGTACGCGGTACCGATCGGCAGGGTCTTCGCGGCGTGCGCGAGCAGGACCATGCTCGCGACGATTCCCGCGCCGGTGAGCAGACTGGGGACCAGCCGGGTGAACCCGTCGGTGTACTTCATCCCGATCGACCAGCCGACCTCGAGCAGTCCAGCGACCGCGAGCAGAATCCAGGCCATGACGGCACCTCCGAACCTTTGAAAAGGGATCTCAGGGGGTGCGTCGTCTTTGCGAATCCCGGTACGGCGCGTCTCGTCGGGGTGATTCCAAGGTAGCAAAGGCGCGGTTTAGGGGCGTCGAAAAGGCCTGGTGACTCCGGTCACCAGGCCTTGCACCAGCACAGTCGCCGCCGCGGATACCGCTGCCCCTAGAGGTACAGCCCCGTCGAGTCCTCGGACCCCTCGAACCGGTCCGCGGCGACCGCGTGCAGATCGCGCTCCCGCATCAGCAGGTACGACACGCCCCGCACCTCGACCTCGGCCCGGTCCTCCGGGTCGTACAGCACCCGGTCGCCGGGCTCGACGGTACGGACGCTCTGCCCGACCGCGACTGCTTCCGCCCAGGCCAGCCGCCTGCCGACGGCCGCGGTCGCCGGAATGACGATGCCGCCGGTCGACCGCCGCTCGCCCTCGGTGTCGGACTTGACCAGCACGCGGTCGTGCAGCATCCGGATCGGCAGCTTGTCGTGGTGGCCGCTGGGTTCGTGCCTGTCTGGCTGATGGCTGTTGACGCTCACGGCACCGAACTTACCCGCCCCGGCCGTCCGCGTCCGTCGCCGGGTCAGTGCCGCTTGCGGCGCGCGGACATCCTGAGCAGCCCCACGACCCCGACCACCAGCAGAGCCGCCGGTACGACGCGCTCCATCCGCGGTGCTCCGTCCTCGTCCGTGAACCGTTCCTTCACGTCCGTCAGGGCGCGGTTGACGCCGACGTACGCGCGCCCGAGCGTCTGGTCGACGGTCCCCACGAAGCGTGCCTTCGCGTCGCCGACGAGGGTCGACGGGTGCACCCGTACGCCGATCTCGTCCAGCGTCGCGGCGAGCTGCTCGCGTCGGCGTTTGATGTCCGCCTCGATCTCGGTGGGAGTCCTGGCATCCGACACCGCGCTGCCTCCGTGTCGTCGTGTCCGTCGTCTCTAGGGACAGGTCGTCTCTGTGGACAGTCTGTTCTGTGGACAGTCTGTCAGCTCCCTGGCCGCCGCACCGCACAGCACCCCCGTTACGCTCAACCTCAGCAGCACCATTCCGAGCGAGGAGACCCCGATGAGCCAGCGCCTGCAGCCCGGCGACACCGCCCCCGCCTTCACCCTGCCCGACGCGGACGGCAGGGACGTCTCCCTCGCGGACCACAAGGGCCGCAAGGTCATCGTCTACTTCTACCCGGCCGCCCTGACTCCCGGTTGCACCAAGCAGGCCTGCGACTTCACGGACAACCTCGACGTGCTGGCGAGCGCGGGCTACGACGTGATCGGGGTGTCCCCGGACAAGCCGGAGAAGCTCGCGAAGTTCCGCGAGAAGGAGGAGCTGAAGGTCACGCTGGTCGGCGACCCGTCGAAGGAGACGCTTGAGGCGTACGGCGCCTTCGGCGAGAAGAAGCTGTACGGCAAGGTCGTCACCGGGGTCATCCGCTCCACGATCGTCGTGGACGAGCAGGGCAAGGTCGAGCACGCCTTCTACAACGTGAAGGCCACCGGACACGTCGCGAAGATCATGAAGGACCTCGGCGTCTGAGGCGTCCGAGCGGCCTGGGGCGGGCGAGCCGGAGCGCGGCTCACAGCTCGGCCGGGGCCGTCCCCCTGAGCAGCGCGGGGTCGAGCGCCCGGCCCATCCTGCGGTAGCCCGCGTCGCTGGGGTGCAGATGGTCGCCGGAGTCGTACACGGCGCGGAGCCTGCGCGGGTCGTAGCGGTCGCGCAGCGCCCGGTCGAAGTCGACGTACGCGTCGAATACCCGGCCCGCGCGGATCTCGGCGTTGATCGCCGCCCGTACGGCCTCCAGGCGCGGGGTGTGCCCCCGGTGCCCGCCGAACGGCATCAGGGTCGCGCCGACGACGCGCAGGCCCCGCGTGTGGGCCCGCCGGGTCAGCTCGCGCAGACCCTCGGTGATCTCGGCGGGGTCGGCCCGGCGTGGACTGCGCAGGACGTCGTTCACGCCCAGGGCCACGACCACGGCCTTGACGCCGCTGCGCCCGAGCACGTCACGGTCGAAACGGGACAGCCCGCTGGGGTTGTCGGCGGGAGTGCCGGGGCCGTCGGTCAGGATGCGGTTTCCGCTGATGCCCTGGTTGAGCACGGCGTACCGGGGCGCGCCCGGCTCGTCGCGCAGCCGGTCGGCGAGTACGTCCGTCCAGCGGGCGTTGGCGCCCACGGTGGAGGTGATCCCGTCGGTGAGCGAGTCCCCGATGACGGCGACCGCGCCGTCGGCGTCCGGGGTGCGGACGTCCACGGCGGTCAGGTAGCGCCAGTGTCGGCTCTGCTCGGTGTAGCTGCCGCCGGGCGCGTCCGCGACGTGGTCGCCCGGAGCCAGATACGAGATCTGCCGGGCGTGCCGGTGGTAGGTGACCGGTCCCGCCGGGGTCGGCGCGTACACGCTGACCAGCAGGTCGGCGTCGGCCGGTACCCGCAGGCGCGCCTCGTCGCTGTGTACCTGCCGTCCCGGCTGGATCACCACCGAACGCTCGCCGCCGAACGTGAGGCGGCGCAGGGTGCCGGGGACCGCGGCCGGGCCGTCCGGGGCGGCGGCCACGGCGATGGAGGCGTGGGTGAGGGTGAGCGGCCGCTGCCCGTAGAGGTTGGAGAGGGTGACGCGGGCGCTGGTGCCGCCGATGCTGGTGTGCACGACGTTGCGGATCGAGGTGTCCGGGTAGCCCGCCGCGCTGTCCGGTTCGGCGCCTGAGGGCGGCGCGGACCAGGTCCCGACCCAGGCATCGGCGGACGCGGGGTCCGCGCTGCCGGGAGGCGGGGTGTGCGGGCCGGGGCGCAGCGGGGCGCGGGCGCCGTCGCCGCCCGCGAGGCCGAAGCCGACGTACACGGCGGCGGAGACCAGCGCCACGATGGCCGCGAGAGCGGCGATCAGGCCGTGACCATGGCGCCGGGTCATGCGGGTGCGTCTCCTCGGGCACGGGGAGCCCGAGGCTCCGGTTGGACGATCCCATTTTGCGGCATGCGGCGGGCGCGCGCGGGCTCTGGCGGTAACCGGTGGGGGCCGCGGGGAACTCGTGGCGCGCTTCGCGAGTAGCTCAGACGGAGGCTCAGGCAGGGACAATGCATACGGGACTCCCGCGTACGGGACGACGGGCGGTGGCCGCTGCAGTCACGATGCGGTGCCGGTGGACGGGTGGAGCGGATGGAACGCGCGAGAAAAGCGGTCGGAGCGGCAGCCGATGCGGACACGGGCACGAACCCCGGCCCGCCCTCGAACCCGGAGGCCTCGGCCGGAGCGCGGGCGTCGTCGAAGCCCCACCCCGGCCCGATGCACGCCGACACCCCCGCGGACGCGGAGAAGCGGCGCGGCGTGCGCCGGATGAAGGCCACCGCGACCGGCCTGCTGCTCCTGGTCGCGCTGGTGTTCGTGCTCGCCAAGTGGGCGCAGCACGCGGGCGCGGGCGGCTGGACGGGCTATGTCGCCGCGGCCGCCGAGGCCGGGATGGTCGGCGCGCTCGCCGACTGGTTCGCGGTCACCGCGCTCTTCAAGCGCCCGATGGGCCTGCCGATCCCGCACACCGCGATCATCCCGACCAAGAAGGACCAGCTCGGAGCGTCGCTCGGGGACTTCGTCGGCGAGAACTTCCTCTCCCAGAAGGTGGTGCGCGAGCGGCTGCGCGCGGTCGGCATCGCCGGGCGGCTCGGGGCCTGGCTCGCCCAGCCGGAGCACGCCGACCGGGTGACGGCCGAACTGTCGACCGCCCTGCGCGGCGCCCTCACCGTGCTGCGCGACTCCGACGTCCAGGCGGTGGTCGGCGAGGCCATCACGCGCCGGGCGGACGCCGCCGAGATCGCGCCGGGCATCGGCAGGACGCTGGAGAAGATCGTCAGCGACGGCGGCCACCGGCGTGCGGTGGACCTGATCTGCGTACGGGCCCACGACTGGCTGGTCGAGCACGGCGATCAGGTGATGGACGCCGTGCAGGGCGGCGCTCCCGGCTGGACGCCGCGGTTCGTGGACCGGAAGGTCGGCGACCGGGTGTACCGGGAGCTGCTGCGGTTCATCACCGAGATGCGCGACATGCCCGAGCACCCGGCCCGCGGGGCCCTGGACCGCTTCCTCGCCGACTTCGCCGCCGATCTCCAGGCCGACACCGAGACCCGCACCCGTGTGGAGCGCCTCAAGTCCGAGGTGCTGGCCCGCGGCGAGGTGCAGGACATCATCGCGTCCGCCTGGGCGTCCGTACGGCAGATGCTGGTGGCCGCGTCCGACGACGAGCGCAGCGAGCTGCGGCTGCGGGTGCGGGCCGGGCTGATGTCGCTGGGCGCGCGGCTCGCGTCCGACGAGCGGCTGCGGTCGAAGGCCGAAGGCTGGGCGGAGGACGCGGCGGCGTACGTCGTGACGACGTACCGCGGTGAGATCACCCTGCTGATCACCGACACGGTCGCGGGCTGGGACGCGCAGCACACCTCGCGCAAGATCGAGGCGCACATCGGCCGTGACCTGCAGTTCATCCGGATCAACGGCACGGTCGTCGGAGCCCTCGCGGGGCTGGTGATCTATACGGTGGCGACGGCGCTGGGGGCGTAGACCGGACCGGTCCGCACCCGGCAGACTGCGTCCGTGCCGAGCCCCCGCCCCACGCCCGAATCCGAGCCCACGCCCGTGCCCGTGCCGTCATCTGTGCCTGTGCCGCCGTCCGTGCCTGTGCCGTCATCCGGGCCCGTGCCGCCGTCCGGGCCCGTGTCCGCGCCCGTGCCCGCCGCGCACCGGGTCGCCGTGCTGGTGCGCGATGGCGTGCTGCCCATGGAACTCGGCCTGGCGCACCAGCTGTTCGGCGAGGCCAGATCCGTACACGGGGAGCCGCTGTACACGGTGACCACCTGCGCGCTGGCCCCCGGCATGATCCGTACGGACGCCGACTTCCCGGTGTACGCGGCGCACGGCCCCGAGGCGCTGGCCGACGCGGACACCGTGCTCATCCCCGCGTCGCACGAGCAGGACGAGCACTTCGGCGAGCGGGGCCTGCCCGCCGGCCTGGCCGCGGCGCTCGGCCGGATCCCGGACGCGGCCCGGATCGCCTCCATCTGCACCGGGGCCTTCGTCCTCGCGGAACTCGGCCTGCTCGACGGTCTGCGCGCCACCACCCACTGGCTCTCCGCGGAGCTCCTCGCGCGCCGTCATCCGGCCGTCCGGGTCGACCCGGAGGTGCTGTACGTGGACGAGGGCCGGATCCTCACGTCGGCGGGCGAGGCCGCGGGCATCGACCTGTGCCTGCACATGATCCGCCGCGACTTCGGCGCGGCGGTCGCCGCGGACGTGGCCCGCCGTACGGTCGTGCCCCCGCACCGGGACGGCGGCCAGGCGCAGTACATCCCGCGCCCGGTGGCCGAGCCGGAGCTGTCGTCGACGGGCGCGGCCCGCGCCTGGGCGCTCGACCGGCTCGGGGAGCCGCTCACGCTGCGCGAGCTGGCGGAGCGCGAGGCGATGAGCGTACGCACCTTCAGCCGCCGCTTCCGCGAGGAGGTCGGGCTCACGCCGATGCGCTGGCTGGCCCGGCAACGCATCGAGCGGGCCCGGCAGTTGCTGGAGGAGACCGACCGTACGGTGGACCGGGTCGCGCAGGAGGCGGGCTTCGGCACGGCCGTGTCGCTGCGGCAGCACTTCCACGCGGCGCTGGGAGTGACGCCGCGGGCGTACCGGGCGACGTTCCGGGGGCGCGACACGCCCGGACCCGAAAAGGCTTAGCCGGGCGTCGCGCACGGGCCCGCTGTGTGCTCGCGTCCGCGCATGTCCAAAGCTCATCTCGGCTTTGCGGCAAGCCAGTTGAAGATCACGGACGAAAAGCCCCATCCCGCCCGCACCCGTTCACATCACCGAAACAGCGAGGTTTCGGGCAGAGTGTGCCTCGCAGGCACGCGGCACCACAGCACTACGGCACCACAGCACTACGGCACCACAGCACTACGGCACCACAGCACTACGGCACCACAGCACTACCGGAACAAGGAGCGGTACAGGTGATCTGTTACGGGCCCTCCGTCCTCGACCTCGCCGAAGACCTGGTGGACACCTACGCGGAGGTCTTCTCGGCCCCGCCGTGGAACGAGGGTGAAGAAAGCATTCAGCGGTTTCACTACCGCCTGTGCTCCAGCGCCAGGCATCCGGGTTTCCGCGCCGCCCTGGCCCAGTCGGGATCGGGCATCGACGGCTTCGCCACCGCCCGGCTCACCCCGGACCCGCTGCCGGACACCCGCAACCACGCCGAGGTCGCGGCCCAGCTCGGCCCGCGGCGGGTGGCGGAGCTGCTGTCCGGCGCGCTGGAGCTGGACGAGCTCGCGGTACGCCGCCACGCCCGCCCCCAGGGCGTGGGCCGCACCCTGCTGACGGAGCTCGCCGGTGACGCCCCGGACGGGCGGGCCTGGGTGCTGATGGCCCGCCGGGCCGAGGGCGCGGTGGCCAGTTACCGCCGCCTGGGCTGGCACGAGGTGAAGCCGCTGCCGGACGCGACGAGCGGGGCGGTGGTGTTTCTGGCGCCGGGACATCCGGCGGCGGCCTGAGGCCGCGGAAGACCAGGACGTACGGCTTGGTCCCGGCCGCGAGCCAGCCGGCGGCGGGCGACTTCCGCGTGCGCCCGCACGCGAGAGCTCCCGAGGGCCTGGGGCCTTCGGGAGCTCTCGGGAGCCAGCGGGAACTGACGCCGCCCTAGCCAGCCGGGCTGGCGGTCCCGCGAGTCAGCGGGCCGCGTAGCCGAAGCGGCCGCCGGAGGCCGGGAGGCCGCCCTTGCCGGGCTCGTATGTGGTCGTCGGACCGTTCACGCCGCCCGGAACCAGGTTGCCCATCGGCAGTGCGTGCAGCGCGCCGTAGCTGGACGGGCCGTACGCCATACCGGCGTAGAGCTTCGTGCCGGTCAGGTGGATGCTCTTGCCCAGGTACTGCTTGGCGCCCGGAGTGCCGGGGACGCCGTCGCCGTCGCCCGCCTGGATCCACAGGTCGTTGGCGCCCTGCGGGCCGAACGGCGAGAAGGTCTGGATCACGCCCGCGTCGACGGTGGAACCGACGTCCTCACCGGGCGCGCCGACCGCGATCCGCATCGTCGCGGTGCTGCCCGTCTCGCGCGGCGCGGTGTTCACGATGGACACGGCCTCGCCGAAGTGGTCACCGGCCTCGGCGGTGCCGGCCACGTCGTCGTCCGAGTCGCGCGGGTTCAGCTCGTGCAGATAGTCCCAGGTGCTGTCGTCGGCGTTGACGCGGACGAGGACGGCGCGGCCCGCGCCCGCCCGGTTGGTGCCGTTCGCGGTCACGCCCTCGCCCGGCGAGCCGATGACGAGCATCGACGCGTCGGCGGTCGCGGAGCCGGAGGGACGGTACGCGGCCATGGCCACTGCCGCGCCGAACCTGTCGCCGGGCTCGGCGCCGCCGCTGATGTTCTTGTGGTCCTGGTCGAAGCCCGCCACCACGGTGGGGCGGCCGTTGGCGTCCAGCTTGTGGCTGAAGACGGCCACGGCGCCGGACTTGGCGTCGGAGCCGATGGCCTCGTCGGGCGCGCCGATGGCGATGTGGTGGGCGTCGCCCGCGACGCTGAAGCCGAAGGCGTCGCCCGCCTCCACGACACCCGGAACGTTCGGCTTGTCCTGGTGGAGCGTGGCGCTGGTGTCGCCGTGGATGTAGAAGGCCAGCCCCGCCTTGTCGGCGGAGCCGACGGCCTCGCCGGGCACACCGGCCAGGATCCACGGCCTGCCGGCCGCGGTGGTGCCGGCGGCGAGTGACTGGCCCATCCGGTCACCGGCCTCGGAGGCCGATGCGGCGATGGAACCGGTGCCCTTGCCCTGGATGAAGTGCTTGTTCTTGACGGGGCCCGTGCCGATGCCGTCGCGCGCGCCGTAGAACACGGTGACCACGCCGACGTCCTTCTTGCTGCCGATGTCCTCGCTGGGGGTGCCGACGACCAGGTCGGTGTAGCCGTCCTCGTTGTAGTCGACGGTCGCCAGGCTCTCGCCGAACCAGTCGTCGACCTCGGCGCCGCCCGGCACCCAGCTGAGATCCTGATGGATCTCGGCGGTGCCCTCGCCGCCGCCGTACACGACCCGGACCGCACCGGCCCCGGAGTCGCCGCCGACGGCGGCCTTCGGGTCGGCGATCGCGATGTCCTCGACGCCGTCGCCGTTGAAGTCGGTGATCCGGGTGGCGCCGGTCTTGGCGTTCACCCAGGAGGCCAGGTCGTCGACGCGCGCGGCGATGCCGGCGGTGCTGGTCACGGTGTCGTCGACGCCGAAGCAACCGCCCTGGAAGGACCGGCTGTTGAGGGCGACGAGGGTGGCCGTGCCGTTGTTCACGCGGACCACGGGACCACCGGCGTCGCCCCGGCACGCGGCCGCGCCGTCCTGGCCCGTGACGGCGGCCGTGGTGGCGGCGGCCGAGTCCACGGTGTAGGCGCCGGTGTGCAGCTTCAGCGGGGCCCACTCGTCCTTCGTGCGCCCGTATCCGGCGAACGTCAGACGCTCGCCCGCGGCGGGGGCGGCGGTGGCCAGCGCGATCGGGGCGACGCCCGTGACCGGGCGGTTCAGACGGGCCAGCACCACGTCACGGTCGGCGCGCGGGACCAGCTCGACGATCCGGCGCTCGGCGCCCTGGGCGTCGGTCAGGTCGGCGCGGCCGATCACGGCGGTGGTCTTCTGCCGGGGCACGCCCGCGGCGACGTCCAGGCCGGCCGCCGGGTCGTCGACGAAGCAACTGGCCGCGGTGAGCAGCCACTCGGCGTCGACGAGCGTGCCGGAGCAGCCGCGGGCGTGGTCGCCGACGGTGATCTCGGCGGTGTAGGCGTGGGTGGTGCCGGTGGCGGCGCCGCCGCCGGTGACGGCGGACGCGGGGGCGGCGCACAGCGCGAGCGGACCCGCTATCAGGGCCGTGGCCAGCGCGGACAGGCGCGTGGAGCGGTTGGGTCGCATGAGCTTGGTTTCCTTGCTGCGAGGTCCGTGTGTCGGGCGGAGCCTCGGGTGGTGTCGGCCAGGGCTACTTGCTGGTGGTGATCTCGACGAGGATGTGATCCCGGCCCTCGGGGTCGATCGACTCGCCGACCGCTGTGAAGGAGCCCTTGGGGACCTTCACTTCCTGGGTCTCCTCGTCCGGGGCCTTGAGCGTCATGTCGGCGTCCTGGTCCCCGGCGCCCTTCACGCCGTACACCGCGTCGATCTCCAGGGTGAGGAAGCCGGAGTCGCCGGTGGTGCGGAAACAGACCTTGCTGTTGGAGCGGGTGTACACCTCGAGCAGTCCGGGCTCGCTGTCGCAGACGGCGAGGGTGATGTGGCCGTCGCCGCGCTTCAGGACGATGCCCTGCTCGGCCTCGATCTTGTCGGCCTGCGGGTAGGCGAAGTCCTCCACCGCGTATCCCGGCTGCGCGTCGGCCACGGAGGCGGCGGAGGCGGCGGGCGCGTCGTGCGAGGCGTTGGTGTGGGTGGCGGTGACGACCGCTGCCGCGCATGCGGCGGCGATCGTGCCGGTGGCGACTATGCGCCGTACGAGGTTCACTCGAAACCCCCTGCGTCGGTGATGAACAGTTCCCCCGCACCGGCCGCCCGGCGGAGCTCAGGCCGGGGCGTCTCGGCTGGTGCGCCGCCGAATTCAAACATGTATGCGCCTTCGATGCCGGTGCGGAAAAGGGCCTTTCGGCAGGAAGCGGTACGGAGCATTCCGTGTGCCCTTTCTCACCCGTGCATCTGGTGCACCGTCAGTGGATCCAGCTCCGCGGGTTGCGTACTGTCACGCACATGCATCTGTAGTGCTTATGTTCGACTCTTGCTGCTCGGTCTCCCCAACGCGCCCGGACGGTCGGCTCGTTGCGTGGAGCCCGCAGCTCTGACGATCAGTCACACGCGACTGACGGCCCCGCACCACCGGGTGCGCTGCCGCCAGTCGCCGACCAACGGGACTCGATTCTTGGACACCACTTTCTGGAGCCGTCGGCGCGTTCTGGCCACCGCCGCCGCGACGACGGCGGCCGCCACGCTGCCCCTGACCATGGCCACGCGGTCCTTCGCCGCGGGCACCGCGACGGCGGGCGACGCGCCCCACCTCCCCTCGCTTCCCGACACCGCGCGCGGCAAGGCGGTGTCCGCGTGGAAGGCGGGCGGCAAGGCGGTGAAGAGCGCGGCCGAGAAGGCGCTCGCGGGCACGTCGGCCGACGTCGAGAAGTTCATCGCCACGGGGTTTGACTCCGCCGTCGCGGAGGACAACCGCGTCGCCCTGTTCAAGGCGCTCTCCGCGTCCGGCAAGGGGACCGCGCGGGACATCTCGACCGCGCTGGCCGGCGGGGACGAGGCGATCACCGCCTTCCTCGGCGGCGGATACAAGGCGTCGCTGCTGGAGGACCTCCGGGTCCTCACCTTCACGCTGATGAACGAGGGCGGCAGGAGTGTGCGGGCGGCCGCGAGCCGCGCGCTGGAGACCGGCACCGCCGAATCGCTGCTTGAGTTCATCAACAAGACCCAGTTCACCGCACGGTTCGAGGACGAGCGGGTCGCGGTCTTCAAGATCCTCGCCACCGCCTCGCCCCAGGTGAAGACGTACGCGGAGCGCGCCCTGGAGCAGGGGACCGCGGGCGCCATCGACTGGTTCCTGGAGATGGGGCAGCACATCGCGCGCGCCCGCGACCAGGAGGCCGCCAAGATCGAGCAGTTGGTGGCCGTCGTGGAACGCGAGGGCAGGCGCGCCCGACTGACCACGGAGCAGGCGCAGGCCGAGTCCGAGAAGGCCAAGACCGCCGCGGCCAAGGCGAAGCAGGCGGCCGAGGAAGCCGCGAGCGAGGCGCAGGCGGCGCAGAACGACGTGACCAAGTCCGCGCGCGCCGCCCGTAAGGCGGCCGGTGCGGCGAAGGGCGCCGCGAAGGCGGCGAGCACCGCCATCTCCGCCTCCAACGCCGCCCAGGCCGCGGCCCGTCGCGCCGCCTGGTCCGCGAACGCGGCCGCGGCC
>NZ_JBTVYK010000076.1:0-26138 GCF_054788135.1 Streptomyces sp. O3 | reverse complement strand
CGTCGCCCTCGGGGCGGCGGCGGTCGCCGTGGCCGCGGGGGTGGGCGTCGGCGGGTGGTTCGTCACCAGCGGCGACGAACCGGACGCCAAGCCTCCGGGCGCTGAGACCTCGGCCCCGGACAGCCCCTGACCGCCTGCCCACCGCCCGCCGACCGCCTGCCCACCGCCCGCCGACCACTCACTGACCGCCGCCGGACAGCCCCCGTGACCGCCGCCGGGCGGGCCCGTGGCCGCCCCCGGACAGACCCCGTGCGGGGATGACCGGTCCGGGTTGCCGTTAGGCTGGTGTCGTGGCAGTCGTCGATGTATCCGAAGAGCTCAAGTCCCTCAGCACGACCATGGCGTCGATCGAGGCCGTCCTGGACCTCGAGAAGATGAGGGCCGACATCGCCGTGCTCGAAGAGCAGGCCGCGGCCCCGTCCCTGTGGGACGACCCGGACGTGGCGCAGAAGGTCACCAGCAAGCTGTCCCATCTCCAGGCCGACGTTCGCAAGGCGGACGCCCTGCGCGCCCGCATCGACGACCTCGGGATCCTCTTCGAGCTCGCCGAGGCCGAGGACGACGCGGACACCCTCGCCGAGGCCGAGTCCGAGCTCGCTGACGTCCG
The DNA here is from genome assembly GCF_054788135.1 of Streptomyces sp. O3. Classification (NCBI taxonomy): domain Bacteria; kingdom Bacillati; phylum Actinomycetota; class Actinomycetes; order Kitasatosporales; family Streptomycetaceae; genus Streptomyces; species Streptomyces sp. O3. The sequence continues at coordinate 25,531 of NZ_JBTVYK010000076.1, read as the reverse complement.
CAAGGCCCTGGACGAGATGGAGGTCCGCACGCTCCTGTCCGGCGAGTACGACGAGCGCGAGGCGCTGGTCACCGTACGGGCCGAAGCGGGCGGCATCGACGCCGCGGACTTCGCCGAGCAGCTCCAGCGGATGTACCTGCGCTGGGCGGAGCGGCACGACTACAAGACCGAGATCTACGAGACCTCGTACGCGGAAGAGGCCGGGATCAAGTCGACCACGTTCGTGATCCACGCCCCGTACGCCTACGGCACCCTCTCCGTCGAGCAGGGCACCCACCGGCTCGTCCGCATTTCGCCCTTCGACAACCAGGGCCGCCGACAGACCTCCTTCGCGGGCGTCGAGGTCCTCCCGGTCGTCGAGCAGACGGACGTCGTGGAGATCCCCGAGAACGACATCCGGGTCGACGTCTACCGCTCCTCGGGACCGGGCGGCCAGTCCGTGAACACCACCGACTCCGCGGTGCGCATCACGCACCTCCCGACCGGCGTCGTCGTCTCCTGCCAGAACGAGAAGTCGCAGATCCAGAACAAGGCGTCCGCGCTGCGCGTCCTCCAGGCCAGGCTCCTGGAGCGGCAGCGCCAGGAGGAGCGGGCCAAGATGGACGCCCTCAAGGGCGACGGCGGCAGCTCCTGGGGCAACCAGATGCGGTCCTACGTCCTGCACCCGTACCAGATGGTCAAGGACCTGCGCACGGAATACGAGGTCGGCAACCCGCAGGCGGTCCTGGACGGCGAGATCGACGGCTTCCTGGAGAAGGGCATCCGCTGGCGCAAGCAGCAGGAGCAGACGGCGAGCTGAGCCCGGCCGCCCAGGCTTCGGGGCTCCGGGCTCCGGGCTCCGGGGATCCGGGATGCCTCAGCCGGACCGCTCGGGCGGCGGTCTAGTCGAGCGGCGCGGCCGTGAGCGAGAGGCGTAGCTGCTCGTCCTCGACGATACGGCGGGCCAGCGCCGCCTCCGAGATGTCGACCGCCTCCGCCACGGACTCGGCGACCTCGCTGCGCCGCGCGTACGCGTCGAAGTCCCGCTGCTTCCGTTTCAGGGCGTCCACGAGCCGCTGGTCCACACTGTCCGTGGCCAGCAGCCGGTGCACCTGCACCCGCCGCACCTGCCCCATCCGGTGCGCGCGGCCGACGGCCTGGGACTCCAGCGCGGGCGTGAGCTGGGGCTCGCAGAGCACGACCACCGAGGCGGCCTGGAGGTTGAGCCCGGTGCCGCCGGTACGGATCTGAGCGAGCAGGACGGCGTGGCCTGGCGCGTGCGTGAACGCGTCGACCAGCGACTGGCGCTGGTCGGCGGCCAGGTCGCCGCTCAGCACCCCGACCACGGAACCGGAGCCGGGCCCAGCGGCAGGATCCGAGCCGTTGATCGCCTGCCGGGCCGTGGACAGCACGTCCAGGAAGGTGGAGAAGACCACCACCTTCAGGTCGTTCTCGGCGGCCTCGGCGACCAGCTCCCGCAGCCGGTTCAGCTTGGCCGAGCGGGCCGGGTCGGCGTACGCGGCGCGGCGCATCGCCATGAAGCTCCCCTCGGCCACCGCCCGCCGATAGGCGGCGCGGTCGCCGTCGGAGAACTCTTCCCACTCGTCGGCGTGGATGACGCCGGGCAGCTCGGTGAGCACGTCCGGCTGGTTGCGGCGCAGGTAGCGGGGGGCCACGGCCGAGCGGAACACGCGGGAGTCGGCGGCGGCGTCCACCTGCCGCATACCGCGCGCCGCCTCCGGGTCGAGGTAGTCGACGAGCGTGCGGAACTCGGCGACGTGGTTCTGCATAGGGGTCCCGGTCAGGAACAGCACCCGGCCCGTGGCCTCGCGCCGCATGAGCGTGAGGACCGATCCGGCGCGCAGGGTCTGCCGGTTCTTGATGTAGTGCGCCTCGTCGACCACGAGCATGCCGAGCGGCAGCCGTTCGGGGATCTCCAGCGTGCGCAGCAGATCGAACGTGGTGACCAGGACGCCGCCGCGCTCCGCCCACGCGTCGCACGCGTCCACGCGGTCGGGGCCGTGCGCGCGGTAGGCGGGCAGTTCGCTGCGGGACTCGATCTCCCGTATCCAGTTGATCAGCACGCCGGCCGGGCAGACCACGAGATGGTGGGCGGCGTCTTCGGCCGCGCGCAGATGCGCCAGCGCGGCGATCGCCTGGATCGTCTTGCCCAGGCCCATCTCGTCGCCGAGCAGCACCCGGCGGCGGGCCAGCGCGAAGCGGGCGCCGAACGCCTGGTAGCCGCGCAGCGACACGTTCAGCAGGGACTCGTCCAGCGGCTGCGCGCGTACCTCGTCGGCCAGGGTGTTCGGGATGAACCCCTCGGTGGACGCGCGGTCCTGCGGCCGGTCCAGGACCCGCGCCAGCAGGGTGTAGTACTCGGCGGCCCTGACCTCGAAGTCCAGCCAGGCCCGGTCCGGTTGTTCGGGCCCCCGCAGCAGGTCCGTCGCCGCCTGGTCGATCGTCAGGCGTACGTCGTCGGCTTCGGCGGCGGCCAGCGCGTCGAGCACCGTGCGCAGTTCGGCCCTGGCCGTGGCCCGCCCCTCCTTGCCCGCGAGCAGCAGCTGCCAGCGTGACCCGGTGGGCCGTGCGCCCTGGATATGCGGCTCCAGGCCCTGCGCGATGCGCTCGGCGACGGCGACGGACGCGCCGATCGCGGGCCCGGCGAGCAGGAGGCGGTTCAGGGACAGGACGAGGTCGGCGTGGCGTGGGTCGTCCTTGGCGTCGACGTCGATCCGTACGGCGACGGCCTCCGTCGTGGCGCGGGCCAACTGCTCGGCGGCGGCGCGGGCCTGGTCCGCGGTCTGGGCCCCGATGCCGGGTACCGCGCGCAGGTCGTACGGCTCGGCGTCCCGTATCTGGCCGACGGATCCGTACCCAGCCCGCGCCAGCGCCGTGACGGCTTCCTCGCGCAACTGACCGCGGGTCACGTCCCGCAGCCGGGCCAGCGGCAGCGCGGCCAGCTCGGCGCGGGTCAGCGTCTCTTCAAGGCCGCCGACGGCCCGGCGTACGTCATCCAGCGCACGCCGGTAGTCCTCGCACACCGCCTGGGCGGCCTGCCGCAACGCGTCGGCTTGCCGCAGTACGGCCCTGGCCCGCTTGCCGAGTGGCACCGACGCGTCTTGTGATCCCACCGCTGCTCGTCCGTTCCCGTCCGCTGTGCTGGCTGACCCGACGCCCCATCGTCGCACCGGACCCGGTCCGCGCAAGGACGGCGAAAAGGAGAAGGAGGGCGAGGGGAGGGGGAAGGTGGGAGGGGGGAGCTCGCTGGGACCGGTGCCGGGGCCCGGAGCTCCGCTCCGGGCCCTTTACACGGTGCGCCCGCGCTACACGGTCTGCGTGGCCAGCAGGGCCAGGGCTCCGATCAGGACCACGAGGAGCGCTATCAGCGCCGCCGGGTTCAGCCCGGCGAAGGGGCCCTGCTGCAGACGCTCGCGGTTGGCCCGGCAGACGGCGCACCGGCCCTGGGCCACAGGCGCGGCGCAGTTCGCGCACACCAGTCGGTCAAAGGTCATGCGCTGCCTCCCTCACGCCTGCACGCGGCACGCCTGGTCTCTTGATGCCCGATGCTCGGTCTCTTAACGCTTGGTCTCCAGGGAACGGTTCCCCTTACCACTGTGCCAGCATTCCAGGATTTCGGCGCGGCCCGTCGCTTCCCGCCCGTTTACGCCCCTTCTCTGTCCTGCGTTGTCATGCATGGTCATGCGTGATACGTCACAAAACACGCAACCCAGGACGCTGACTGCGCCGCGCACGCCCCTTCGCGTAGGGTCACGCTCATCTACCCCCGGCGACCCGTGGTGCACCCGTGATCCGATTCGACAGCGTCTCCAAGAGCTACCCCAAGCAGGCCCGCCCCGCGCTCAGGGACGTCTCCCTGGAGATCGAACGCGGTGAGTTCGTCTTCCTGGTGGGGTCCTCCGGCTCCGGAAAGTCCACCTTCCTGCGGCTGATCCTCCGCGAGGAGCGGGCCAGCCACGGCCAGGTGCACGTCCTGGGCAAGGACCTGGCGCGGCTGTCCAACTGGAAGGTGCCGCACATGCGCCGCCAGCTGGGCACCGTCTTCCAGGACTTCCGGCTGCTGCCCAACAAGACCGTCGGCGAGAACGTCGCCTTCGCTCTCGAGGTGATCGGCAAGCCGCGCGGCACGATCCGCAAGACCGTCCCCGAGGTGCTCGACCTGGTGGGCCTCGGCGGCAAGCAGGACCGTATGCCGGGCGAGCTGTCCGGCGGTGAGCAGCAGCGCGTCGCGATCGCCCGCGCCTTCGTGAACCGTCCCATGCTGCTGATCGCGGACGAACCCACCGGCAACCTCGACCCCCAGACGTCGGTCGGCATCATGAAGCTGCTCGACCGCATCAACCGCACCGGCACCACCGTGGTGATGGCCACCCACGACCAGCAGATCGTGGACCAGATGCGCAAGCGCGTCATCGAGTTGGAGCAGGGCCGCCTGGTCCGCGACCAGTCCCGCGGCGTCTACGGCTACCAGCACTGAGTACCTGCGTACCTGAGTACTGAAAGACTGAAAGGACGCCATGCGCGCCCAGTTCGTCCTGTCGGAGATCGGCGTCGGTCTCCGCCGCAATCTCACGATGACCTTCGCGGTCGTCATCTCCGTCGCGCTCTCACTGGCGCTGTTCGGCGGCTCGCTGCTCATGCGCGACCAGGTGACCACGATGAAGGGTTACTGGTACGACAAGGTCAACGTCGCGATCTACCTGTGCAACAAGACCGACGCGGAGACCGATCCGAACTGCACCAAGGGCGCGGTCACCAAGGAGCAGAAGGAGACCATCCTCACCGAGCTCAACAAGATGGACAGGGTCGTCGAGAAGGTCCAGCACGAGACCAGCGAAGAGGCGTACAAGCACTACAAGGAGCAGTTCGGCGAGACGCCGCTGATCAGTTCGCTCTCTCCGGACCAGATGCAGGAGTCGTACCGGGTCAAGCTGAAGAACCCGGAGGAGTACCAGGTGATCGCCAGCGCGTTCTCGAAGCATCCGGGCGTGCAGTCCGTGGAGGACCAGCGCGAGACCGTGGACAAGCTCTTCGAGGTGCTCAACGTCATGGTCGTGGTGGCGGGCGGCGTCATGGCGCTGATGCTGGTCGTCGCCCTGATCCTGATCGTCAACACGGTGCGGGTGTCGGCCTTCAGCCGCAGGCGCGAGATCGGGATCATGCGGCTGGTGGGCGCGTCCAGCTTCTACATCCAGGTGCCGTTCATCCTGGAGGCGACCCTGGCCGGGCTGTTCGGCGGGCTGATCGCCTGCGGGATGCTGGTGGCCGGGCGGTACTTCCTGGTCGACCACGGCGCGAACCTCGCCGACAAGATGGAGCTGGTCAACTTCATCGACTGGAACGCGGTGCTGACCAAGTTGCCGCTGGTGCTGGCGGTGGGACTGCTGATGCCCGCTATCGCAGCTTTCCTCGCGCTGCGCAAGTACCTGAAGGTGTGACCCTCGTCTAGGGGGCCGTACGGACAACCGCCCGTACGGCGCGCTGTGTTGTCCTAGACTCACCGGCATGTCGGGTTCGGACCTGTTCTCCCGGCCCCGCCGCATCCGCCGCGGGGCGGCCCTGACGTTGGTCTTCGCGGTCGTGCTCGCGACCGGGGCCGCCACCGACTCCTGGGGCGAGCCGGACCCCGGAGCGCCCGGCGGCCCCGCCCGTTCCGCCCCGGCCGCCGACGCCGACGCGGCGCGAGGCACGGGAGACGGGGAAGACGGCGAAGGCTCCGAGGACACCACCGAGCCCGGCAAGGTCGCCGACGCCGCGGCCAGGGCCCTGGCCGACGGAAAGTCCCCCAGCAAGGCCGCCGAGGAGGTCGTCAGCCGCAGCGGCGACCGCTGGGGCTCGGTCTACGACCCCAAGGAGTTCGAGGAGTTCACGGAGGAGCTCGACGGCGAGTTCACCGGGGTGGGGCTGTGGACCAGACTCACCGCCGACGGCCAGGCCGAAGTCGTCCGGGTACAGCGCGACAGCCCCGCGGCCCGCGCCGGGATCGCCGTGGGCGACCGGCTGCGCAGCATCGACGGCGCCTCGCTCAAGGGCCGCACCGCCGAGGAGGTCGTGTCCCTGCTGCGCGGCGCGGCCGCGGACGCCGGGACCCGCGTGAAGCTCGGACTCCTGCGCGGCACGCGCGCGTGGAGCCAGACGCTGCGCCGGGCCCGACTCGAAGCGGAGTCCGTCACCGCGCGGCGGCTGGCCGACGGCCCCTTGCTGATCAAGGTCGCCAAGCTCACCAAGGGAGTCGGCGACCAGGTGCGGGACGTGGTGCGCGACGCCCCGTCGGGCGCCGGGGTCCTGCTCGATCTGCGCGGCAACTCCGGCGGCCTGGTCGCCGAGGCCCAGCAGGTGGCCTCCGTCTTCCTGGACGGCGGCGTGGTGGCGACGTACGGCATACGCGGCAAGCAGCGGGCGCTGCACGCCGAGCCGGGCGGCAGCGCCCGCGGGCCCTTGGTCGTGCTCGTCGACGGCGGCACGATGAGCGCGGCCGAACTGCTCACGGGCGCCCTCCAGGACCGCGGCCGTGCGGTGGTGGTGGGCTCCAGGACCTTCGGCAAGGGCTCGGTGCAGATGCCGAGCCGGCTGCCCGACGGCTCCGTCGCCGAGCTGACCGTCGGCGAGTACCGCACACCGTCCGGGCGCGCCGTCGACGGCCGGGGCATCACCCCCGACCTGGTGGTCGACGAGCGGGCCGAGCAGCGGGCCCGCACGGTATTGAGTGGCCTCGGACCCCCCTCGTAGTGCGAAAATGACAGCACTATGGCAAAGGTAAAGGACCAAAAGGGTCAGAAGGACCAGGGGCGCAAGCTGGTCGCGCAGAACAAGAAGGCGCGGCACGACTACCACATCCTCGACACCTACGAGTGCGGCCTCGTGCTGACCGGGACCGAGGTCAAGTCGCTGCGCATGGGCAGGTCGTCCCTGGTGGACGGGTTCGTGCAGATCGACGGCCACGAGGCCTGGCTGCACAACGTCCATGTGCCCGAGTACGCCCAGGGCACCTGGACCAACCACAGCGCGCGGCGCAAGCGGAAGCTGCTGCTGCACCGCGCCGAGATCGACAAGCTGGAGTCCAAGTCACAGGAGACGGGCCACACGATCGTGCCGCTCGCGCTGTACTTCAAGGACGGCCGGGCCAAGGTCGAGATCGCGCTGGCGAAGGGCAAGAAGGAGTACGACAAGCGGCAGACCCTGCGCGAGAAGCAGGACCGGCGCGAGGCGGACCGTGCGATGTCGGCGGTACGCCGTCAGCAGCGCGGGAAATAGGCTGGCACCCGCGTGCGTCGGTCACGTACGATGGGCACTGCCCCACCAGCGGGGGCTTGAAAAATCAACATGGGGATGATCGGTTTCGACAGCGGATGTCGAAGCAGGGGAAGCGTGTCGAGGAAGCGGCAATGATCTCGTAAACCATATGTCGCAACCAATAATCGCCAATACCAAGCGCGATTCCTTCGCCCTCGCTGCCTAAGTAGCGACCTGCGAAGTGTCAGTCCGGGGGTGTTCCCGACCCGGGTCCTGGCATCATTGAGGGAACTAAACCGCTAAGCCCGGTCACGGGGAGTAGCGGGAAATCAAACAGTGACTGAGCCCGTCGGAGACTTGTTCGCGTGATCTCCGGGGCTGAGAAAATCGCAGCGGACTGCACACGGAGAAGCCCTGGTTCCGCACCGTTGGACGCGGGTTCGATTCCCGCCATCTCCACCATCCCATGTGTGGCCCTGGCCCGCCGAGCACCTCGGCGGGCCAGGGCCTTTTCGTGCGCCGCGCTCGTGCGCCGCGCGCGATGCCGAATTCGGCGGCCGAAGTCTGACTGAGGCTTGAGCAGGGCTCATAAGATGATCGTCTTGCCCTGTGGGCAGGGTCTGGCCGGGGCGGGGCCGGTGGGTCACGTCCTGGTCGGAGTGGGCGGTTCGGTCCGCCGTGCCGGACCCAGCGCGTGCAGCAGCAGCGCGAGGGCGGCCGCGGCCGCCGGGGCCAGGTAGGCCGGGGTCGGGCCCAGGTGTTCCACCGCCCAGCCGCCCGTCGCCGAGCCGCAGGCGATGCCGCCGAGCAGGCCGGTCACGGCGAGGGTCATGCCCTCGTTCAGGCGGCCGTCCGGGGTCAGCCGCTGCACCAGGGCCATGCCGGTGACCATGGTCGGCGCGGTCGCCATCCCGGCGGCCAGCAGCGCACCGGCCAGCAGGAGCAGCGAACCGGCGGACGCGGCGAGCAGCGGCAGCGACAGCAGGGCGGTCATCGCGGCCAGGCACAGCAGCAGACGCCTGGGCAGCGGCCCGGTCAGGCGCAGGGTTCCGTAGAGCAGCCCGGCCGCGCAGGAGCCCGCCGCCTGAAACCCCAGGATCAGGCCCGCGGCCGACGGATGCCCGCGGTCGTCCGCGTACGCCACCGTGACCACCTCCATCGCGCCGAACACCGCGCCGGTGGCGAGGAAGACGGCCAGCAGCGGCGGCATGCCCGGAGCGCGGATCGGGGACCGGGACGCGGCGGTACGCGGCTGGGGCGGGGGCTCGGTGGAACGCTGGGCGGTGAACAGCAGAACGCCGGTCAGCAGCAGGAGCGCCCCGGTCAGGGTGCCCGCCTCCGGGAAGAACGCGGTGCACAGGAACGCGGCCAGCGCCGGGCCGAGCATGAAGCACAGTTCGTCGGCGGCCTGTTCAAAGGAGTTGGCCGTGTGCAGCGCCGGTCCGTCGTCCCCCAGCAGGTGCCGCCAGCGGGCGCGGGACATGCCGCCGGTGTTGGGCGTGGTGGCGGTCGCGGCGTAGCAGACGAAAAGCGTCCAGACCGGTGCGCCCTGGCGGACGCAGAGCACCAGGGCGAGCGAGCCGAGCACGGCCAGGGCGGTCGCGGGCACGGCGATCCTGGCCTGCCCGTACCGGTCGATGAGCCGCGCCGTCCACGGGGCGACCACGGCGGTGGCGGCGAGGCCGGTCGCGACCACCGCACCGGCCAGGGCGTACGAGCCGTGGGCCGCGGCGATCATGATGAGGGCGCTGACGCCGAACATGCCGCTGGGCAGGCGGGCGATGAGGTTGCCGAGGGTGAAGGCGCGCGTCCCCGGTATCCGGAAGAGACGTCGATAGGGACCGACCCGCCCACCGCGTGTGCGGTCGCGCGGAGGCGCGGGCGAGGCCGAGGACGGGGGCGAGGGCGCGGGCGGGGGCGCGGGCGAGGGCGCGGGCGGGGCGGCGATCAGTACGTCTCCGGATACGGCGAGGAAGGGGGGCCGGGTGGGTTCGTCGGGCATGTGATCAGGCTCGCCGCGCACGGTGCACGGGGTCCAACACCTTCTCCGCGCCGATTGACGCACCTGTGTTGTAAATTCTCGCCATGCCCCGCGACATCGAGCCACGCCTGCTGCGCGCCTTCTGCGCCGTCGCCGACGAGCTGCACTTCACGCGCGCGGCCGCGCGCCTGTACGTCGCGCAGCAGGCCCTGAGCCGCGATGTGCGCCGCCTGGAGCGCGAGTTGGGCGTCGAGCTGTTCCTGCGCCACACCCGGCAGGTGGCGCTGACCGAGGACGGCGAGCGGCTGCTGCCGCACGCGCGCCGCGTCCTGCGGGCGCAGGACGCGTTCCTGGACGCGGCCGCCCTGCCGGGCACGCGACCGCTGCTCGTCGACCTGAACAGCCCCGGCCTGTTCGACGAGCGCATCCTGGCGCGAGCCCGCGAACTCGCCCCGGAGTGTGAGCTGATGGCCCGGTACGAGAGCGGGCTGACCTTCGCCGCCGCCGAGATCCTGGCCGGGCGTCTGGACGCGTCCTTCGGGCGGTACGCGGGGCTCGCCCCGGCCCTGCGGGCGGGGCTCGGTCATCGGCCCGTACGGTACGAGCCGATGGCCGTCATCCTGCCCGACGACCACCCGCTGGCCGGGCTCGACGAGGTGCCGCTGGGCCGGCTCGCGGGGGAGAGCGTCTACGCGGGAGCGGGCAACCCGCGCACCCCCGAGTGGACGGACCTGGCCCACGCGCTCTTCGACGGGCGCGGTATCGCCGTCGCGCCGCCCGCGCCCCTGGCGGTGGGGGTCGACGAGTTCCGGCGGCTGATGGCCAAGAACCGGACCCCGGTGCTGGCCGTGGTGGGCTTTCCGGCCATGCCTGGCTGTGTGTCGCGGCCGCTTATCGATCCGGTACCGCTTTCGCCCGTGTCGCTGGTGTGGCGAAAGGGCTTCAGACATGCCGGTATTGATGCGCTATGTTCTGCTGTGTCCGAAATCGGCGAGCGGGAAGGGTGGCTGCGACGCCCGTCAGGAACGTGGGTTCCGGATGAGGATGCACTCATCATGGTGGATTCCGGTTGAGACGTCTGGGCTGAATGTCGTCGCTGTGCGCTACATTCATGGCTTGGGTGCAGTGTGATAAAGGGGGCGCTCGGGCCAGGATGGGGGTCCGGTCCGGCGGTGAGCACCCGGAGCCCGCGCCGCGCCCAAGATGATGGTGATCTGGTAAGTGGGGGTTGGGCGTACAACCGTGGACAACTGGCGAGAAGGTGCCCGTTCCGGGCAGACGCATGATCCTCACGAGGTGACGATCCAGATCGACGGCGCGGGCCGTCAGCTCCAGGACCTGGCACCGGATCACACCACGCAGGACGGCTCCGACGGGCCGGTCTTCGTCGACGAGTCGGGCAGCCGTGGCCGCAGGGTCCGCCGCATAGGCTGGATCGCCGGAATCGTCTGCGCCGTCTACGCCGTGGTGCTCGGCGGCACGCTGATCTCCGGGAACTCCGACGCGCCCTGGATGCCGGGGCTCGGCGGCAAGGAGGAGAAGCCCCCCGCGGGCAAGGTCGAGTCCTCGCCGGAGCCCGAGGCGTCACCGTCCCCGGACGCCAGCACACCGGGGAAGCGGCCGCTCATACCCCGTTCTACGGACGGCGCCGTCGTGCCGCCCGCCGGCGCCGCCGCCCCGTCGGGCGCGGCCGCCAGGCCCGGCGACGAGGCCTCCTCCGGCACGCCGTCCGGCGAGCCGACCGAGGACGGCGCCACCGGGGAACCCGACCCCACGACGACGCCGGACCCGGCCAAGGAGCCCGAGCCGGACCCGACGACGCCGGACCCGACCGAGGACCCCGAGCCGGACCCGGACCCCGAGCCGGACCCCGACCCTGAGCCGGATCCCGAGCCCGAGCCGGACCCGGACCCGGAGCCGGACCCCGACCCCCCTGCGGGCGGCGGCGGCGGAGACGGCGGCGGAGACGGAGGCGGCAGCGGCGGAGACGACACCGGCACCGGCGAGGCCGGCGGCACCGAACAGATCAGCGACACCAGCGACAGCGGTAGTGCGGCACAGTCTTCGGCGACCGAGAGCGCGGCACAGCACCAGGCACCGGAGGACGTGTAACCCATGAGCACCCGCTCCACCCGCGGCGGCGGACGCGACCGCGGTCGTCGCCGTCGGCTGCCGATGCGCTATCTGCTGCCCTCGCTCTTCCTGGTGGCGCTGATGGCGATGCTGATGCTGCGCGGCTATGTGCACAGCGAGATCCTCGCCGACCACCGGGTGCGCCCCCCGGCGGCCAACGACCGCGTGCCGCAGGAGGTGCTCAAGGGCGGCCCGGTGATCGAGGCGCGCTCGGGCGAGCAGCCCAAGGCGCTCAGCGTGCCCGACCACAGACTGGTGCTGACCTTCGACGACGGTCCGGACCCGGAGTGGACCCCGAGAATCCTCGACAAGCTCAAGGAGTACGACGCGAAGGGCGTGTTCTTCGTCACCGGCACCATGGCGTCGCGCTACCCGGACCTGGTCGACCGGATGGTGCGCGAGGGCCACGAGATCGGGCTGCACACCTTCAACCACCCGGACCTCTCCTACCAGTCGCAGCGCCGCATCGACTGGGAGCTGTCCCAGAACCAGCTCACGCTCGCGGGCGCCGCGGGCGTGCACACCTCGCTCTTCCGGCCGCCGTACTCGTCGTACGCGCACGCCTTCGACAACGAGAACTGGCCGGTGACGGAGTACATCGGCTCCCGCGGTTACATCACCGTGGTCAACAACACCGACAGTGAGGACTGGAAGCGCCCCGGCGTCGACAAGATCATCGAGCGGGCGACGCCCACGGGCGGCAAGGGCGCGATCGTGCTCATGCACGACTCGGGCGGCGACCGCTCGCAGACCGTCGCGGCCCTGGACCGCTTCATACCCGACCTCCAGGCCGACGGCTACGAGTTCACCACCCTCACCGCGGCCATGGGCGCGCCGAGCGCGCACACCCCGGTGACCGGGTTCGCGCTGTGGAAGGCCAAGGCGTTCGTCTGGGCGGTCTCCGTGTCGGAGAACGTGACCGACGTCCTGGTGGTCGGCCTCGCCGCGATCGGCGTCCTGGTCATCAGCCGCTTCGGGCTGATGCTGGTGCTGTCCATGGTGCACGCCCGGCGCACCCGGAAGAAGGGCTTCAGCTGGGGAGCGCCGGTCACCGAACCGGTGACGGTGCTGGTACCCGCGTACAACGAGGCCAAGTGCATCGAGAACACGGTGCGCTCGCTGATGGACAGCGACCATCCCATCGAGGTCCTCGTCATCGACGACGGGTCGAGCGACGGCACCGCGCGCATCGTCGAGGACCTGCGGCTGCCGAACGTCCGCGTCATCCGGCAGTACAACGCGGGCAAGCCCGCGGCGCTCAACCGCGGAATCGCCAACGCCCGTTACGACCTGATCGTGATGATGGACGGCGACACCGTCTTCGAGCCGTCCACCGTGCGCGAGCTGGTGCAGCCGTTCGGCGACCACCGGGTCGGCGCGGTCGCGGGCAACGCCAAGGTCGGCAACAAGGACTCGCTGATCGGCGCCTGGCAGCACATCGAGTATGTGATGGGCTTCAACCTCGACCGCCGGATGTACGACGTCCTGCGCTGTATGCCCACCATTCCGGGCGCGGTCGGCGCGTTCCGGCGCAGCGCGCTGGAGCGGGTCGGCGGCATGAGCGAGGACACCCTCGCCGAGGACACCGACATCACCATGGCCATGCACCGCGACGGCTGGCGGGTGGTGTACGCGGAGAACGCGCGCGCGTGGACCGAGGCGCCGGAGACCGTGCAGCAGCTGTGGTCCCAGCGCTACCGCTGGTCGTACGGCACGATGCAGGCGATCTGGAAGCACCGCCGCGCCCTCGTCGAGCGCGGCCCGTCCGGGCGCTTCGGCCGGGTCGGACTCCCGCTGGTCTCCCTCTTCATGGTCCTGGCGCCGCTGCTCGCGCCGCTCATCGACGTCTTCCTCCTGTACGGGCTGATCTTCGGCCCGACCGGCAAGACCGTGCTGGCCTGGCTGGGCGTGCTCGCCATCCAGGCGGTCTGCGCGCTCTACGCCTTCCGTCTCGACCGGGAGAAGCTGACCCATCTGATCTCGCTGCCGCTTCAGCAGATCCTGTACCGGCAGCTGATGTACGTGGTCCTGCTCCAGTCCTGGATCACCGCGCTCACCGGCGGCCGCCTGCGCTGGCAGAAGCTCCGGCGCACGGGCGCGGTGGGATCGGCCCCCGTGGGCCGGGAACGGAGGCCGGTCGCATGACGACACCGCCTTACGGAAGCGACGGCGACTGGCCGCGGCGGCTTTCCCCGGACCCTTACGCGGGGTCCGAGCCGCAGACCGGCGGCGACGGGTACGAGGGGTACGACGGGTACGAGGCGTACGCGCGCGGCGACGCGCAGGAGGGGTACGCGGGCGGTGACGTGGACGGGGGGTACGCGGGCGGTGACCCGTTCGCGGCGACGGACCCGCAGGCGAGTTTCGACGCCTTCGCGCCACGCCAGCCGCAGGCGGGTCGCCCTCCGCTCGGCGGCCCGCAGGCGTACGCCGCCTCGGCCGACGCCTTCATGGCGCCCGACCCGTATGCGGCCCCCGACCCGCACGGGGCAGGCGGCGCGCAGGTTCCGCCCGAGGGGTACGTACGGTCCGACGTGTTCGCCCGGCGCGACGCGTCCGCGCGGCCCGGAGCGTTCACGGAGCACCAGGCCGCCGCCGGGCCCGCGTACGGCTCGGCGTACCCCGCACCGCCGGAGCGGGAGACGGCGCCGGCGTCGGCCACGGCGACAGCCGCCGGCGAGCGGACCGCCGAAGCGAAGACGGGCGGGGACGCCGCGTCCCCCTCCTGGGCGGAGGGCAAGAAGGCGTCGGGCCGCGACCGCTACCTCGACCTGCTGCGCTCCCTCGCCCTGGTCCGGGTCGTCGTCTACCACGTCTTCGGCTGGGCCTGGCTGACGATCCTCTTCCCGTCCATGGGCGTGATGTTCGCGCTCGCGGGCTCCCTGATGGCGCGCTCGCTGAACCGCCCCGCGCTGGGCGTGATCCGCGGCCGTATCCGCCGACTGCTGCCCCCGGTGTGGGTGTTCGGCGCCGTCGCCGTGCCGCTGATGTTCCTCAGCGGCTGGCAGCCCGCCAAACAGCTCGGCGGCACCTGGCTGATCGAACTGTTCACCTACGTGGTGCCGTTCGGGGCCCCGCCCTACCCCTGGAGCACCGACCCGGTCCCCGGCGTCGGCTGGCTCTCGGACAGCTGGGCGGTGCAGGCGGCCGGACCGCTCTGGTACATCCGCGCGTACCTGTGGTTCGTGATCGCCTCGCCGCTGCTGCTGTGGGCGTTCCGCAAGGCGCCGTGGGCGACGCTGCTCGCACCGCTCGCGCTGACGGCGGTCGTCGGCACCGGCCTGGCGGAGATACCCGGCGAGACCGGCCGCGCGATCACCGACTTCGCGGTCTACGGCGCCTGCTGGGTGCTCGGCTTCGCCCACCAGGACGGCCTGCTCAAGAAGGTGCCCCGCTATCTGGCGGTCTCCTGCGCGGCCCTGGTGATGGCCTTCGGGCTGTGGTGGGCCTCGGGCCACCTGGGCCCGGACGGCTGGGACCTGAACGACATCCCGCTGGCCCAGGCCACCTGGTCCTTCGGGTTCGTGGTGATCCTGCTCCAGTACTCGCCGTCCTGGCAGGAACTGCCGGGCAAGCTCGCCCAGTTCGACAAGCTGGTCACGCTCTCCAACAACCGCGCGGTCACCATCTACCTCTGGCACAACGCGCTGGTCATGGCGACGATCCCGCTCCTCGACCCACTGTGGCGCATCCCGATCGTCTACCAGGAGTTCGGGACGGCCTTCGCCGAGACGTACAACATCTGGATGTTCGTCCTGGTCTGGCCGCTGATCGGGCTGACCATCCTGGCCGTCGGCTGGATCGAGGACCTGGCCGCCCAGCGCAAGCCCCGCCTCTGGCCGGACGGCACACAGCGCCGGGGCAGACGCGCCGGCGCACGAGGTTCCGGCGGCCGCTGACGCGGGCGGGGCGAACTCGCGGGCGACCGCCGGGTTCCCGGCGGGGCGTCGGAAGGGCACTCTGGGGGTGTTGGTCATGGGTGACCCCACGAGGCGGTGACGCGCGCATGGCGGCGGGCAGTGTTTCGTCCGGCTACGTTTCGTCCGCATCCGACTACGGCCTGCGGTTCGGCTCCGGGCGGGCCTGCCTGGACCTGCTGGCCACCGCGCATCCCGAGGAACGGCTCGACGCCCCCGACCGTTTGCGCGCCTGGCTGGTGGGGGCGGGCCTGGTGCCCGACGGCGCCCGGCTCGGGCGGGTGGACGCCGTGTGCGTCGCGGCGTTCCGGGAGCTGCGCGGTGACGTGGGGCGGCTGGTGCGCGGCGCGGCGGCGGGCGGCGTCGCCGTGACGCCCGACGCCGCGCTGGTACGGCTCAACGCGCTCGCCGCCGCCGCGCCGCCCGTGCCGCGCGCCGTGCGGGCCGCCGACGGGACGCTCGTACGGGCGCTGGATCCGGACCCCGCGGGCCCGGCCCTGCTGTCGGCCGTCGCCAGGGACGCGGTCGAGCTGCTCACCGACCCGGTGGCGCGGTCCCGTATCCGCCAGTGCGAAGGGGACCACTGCCCGCTGGTCTACCTGGACACCTCGCGCGGACGGCGTCGCCGCTGGTGCTCCAGCGAGGTGTGCGGCAACCGCGAGCGCGTGGCCAGGCACCGTCGCCGTACGGCCCCGACGGCCCCGACGGCCGGGTCGGGACAGGGCTGAACAGATCGCGCACGGCGCACGTACGTATCCGGTGTGAGCCAGGACGTGGGGGAGCCCCCGTCGAAACGGGGACACCGGAGGTGCGCGTGCGCAAGGATTCCGCCGTGGCCGATGACCGAACTCGGCGCGCCCGGCACCGGATGCGGCAACCGCCGGGCCCCGACGAGGAGTTGATGCGCGCGCTCTACCGCGAGCACGCCGGTCCGCTGCTCGGGTATGTGCTGCGGCTGGTGGCGGGCGACCGGCAGCGGGCCGAGGACGTCGTCCAGGAGACCCTGATCAGGGCCTGGAAGAACGCGAGTCAGCTGAACCGTGCGACCGGCTCGGTACGGCCCTGGCTGGTCACCGTGGCGCGGCGTATCGTGATCGACGGCCACCGCAGCCGGAAAGCCCGGCCGCAGGAGGTCGACCCCGCACCCCTGGAGGTCATCCCCGCGGAGGACGAGATCGACAAGGCGCTATGGCTGATGACACTCTCCGACGCGCTGGAGGATTTGACGCCCGCGCACCGGGAAGTCCTCGTGGAGACGTATTTCAAGGGACGTACGGTCAACGAGGCGGCCCAGACGCTCGGCATACCCAGCGGTACGGTCCGCTCCAGGGTGTTCTACGCGCTGCGTGCCATGAAGCTGGCACTGGAGGAGCGGGGGGTGCGGGCGTGACGGCCTTCGGGGCGGACGACGCGTTCGGCGCGCACGAGGTGCACGAGGCGGTCGGCGCCTACGCGCTCGGCGTGCTCGACGACGCGGAAGTCCGGGCGTTCGAGGAGCATCTGGCTGACTGTCAGCTCTGCGCGGAGCGGCTGCGGGAGCTGTCCGGGATGGAGCCGATGCTCGCCGCGCTCGCGGAGCTGCCCCCGCAACGGTCGCCCACAGCCCAGGCGGGCGAGTGGCCGCCGCCCCCGCGAGAGCGGGACGGCCCCGTGGCGGGTCCCAGTACGCGGCTCCTGGACAACCTCGTCGGCGAGGTCTCCAGGCGGCGGTCGGCCAAGCGGCGGCGCGGCCTGGCGCTGGCGGCCGCCGCGGCGCTGCTGATGGTCGGCGGCCCGGTGGCGGTGGTGGCGGCGACCGGTGAGGACGGCGACGGCGGCGGCCGCCCCCCGGCGGCCAGTTCCGCCGCGGACGCGGTGTTCCGGCAGCTGGACGACAAGGTGCGGGCCACCGACCCCGCGACGGGGGTCAGCGCGGCGGTCGGCGTCGAGGAGAAGAGCTGGGGCACCCGAGCCGTGCTCGAACTCAAGAACGTCAAGGGGCCGCTCAAGTGCTCCCTGATCGCCGTCGGCAAGAACGGCGAAGAGGAGACGATGACGTCCTGGGCGGTGCCCGCGTGGGGGTACGGCATCGAGGACGGCCCGAACGACTGGTCGCGTAAGCCGCTGTACGTGCAGGGCGGCGCGGCGATGGACCGCGCCGACATCGACCGCTTCGAGGTGCGGACCTTCGACGGCGAGCGACTGGTCGACGTGCGGGCCTGAGCGGGTCACAGGCCTGAGCGGGGTCACAGGCCTGAGCGGGGTCACGGGCGCCGCCGGGTGCGCGGCGAGGTCCCCGTCGCGTACGGTGGACGGCTGCCCGGCACGGGCGGCAGCGCATCAGAAGGGACCCCCGGTGGCCGACGTACGCGACCGTGAGATCAGCGTCGAGCAGGAGCACCTGGACCAGGTGTACCGACGCCTTGAGGAGAAGATCCACGAGGCCGAGTTCCTGATGCACGACGCCGCGAAGCGCGGTCAGGTCGGGACTCCCGGCGCGCTCGCCGAGCGCGACGCGCAGGTGTTCCGGGCGGGCGTCCATCTCAACCGGCTGAACAGCGAGTTCGAGGACTTCCTGTTCGGCCGGATCGACCTGCTGCTCGGCAAGGACGGCAAGAAGGGGCCGGACGGCGCGTACACCTCGGTGGAGCCCGCCGACGACGCGGTACGCCCCGACAACAGCGCCGAGATCGCCGAGACCCTGCACATCGGCCGGATCGGCGTCCTGGACGCGGAGTTCGCGCCGCTGGTCATCGACTGGCGGGCGCCCGCCGCGGCCCCCTTCTACCGGTCCACGCCGGTGGATCCCGGCCGGGTGGTGCGCCGCCGGGTCATCCGCTCCAAGGGGCGCAAGGTGCTCGGCGTCGAGGACGACCTGATGCGCCCGGAGCTGACCGCGACGCTGGACGGAGCGCCGCTGCCGGTGATCGGCGACGGCGCGCTGATGGCCGCGCTCGGGCAGGCCCGCGGCCACACGATGCGGGACATCGTCGCCTCCATCCAGGCCGAGCAGGACAAGGTCATCCGGGCCCCCGCCGCGTCCGTGACGTACGTCGAGGGCGGGCCCGGCACCGGCAAGACCGCGGTGGCCCTGCACCGCGCGGCGTATCTGCTCTACCAGGACCGCCGCCGGTACGCGGGCGGCATCCTCATCGTCTCCCCGACGCCCCTCCTGGTCGCCTACACCGAGGGCGTGCTGCCCTCGCTCGGCGAGGAGGGCCAGGTCGCCATCCGCGCGGTCGGCTCGCTGGTCGACGGCGCGGAGGCCACGCTGTACGACGCCCCCGCGGTGGCCCGCGTCAAGGGCTCGGCCCGGATGCTCAAGGTCCTGCGCAGGGCGGCACGCGGCGCGCTGGAGCCGACCCGGCCGCGGGACGCGACGGCGTCCCCGCGCGGGGCGCGCACAGGGCGGCGCGGCACGGGGGCGGGGTCCGCGCCGCCGAGCGGGCAGCTCGCCTTCGGCGAGGACGCCGGGCCGCCCGCGCAGGCCGCTGGCGTGGACACCGCCTTGGCCGGGACGGCCGCCACGGGCGGTGGCATGGACGGCCCGCCCACCCGCCTTCGTGTCGTCGCCTTCGGGCGGCGGATCGAACTGGAGGCCGACGAGCTGGCCCGTATCCGGCGGGCCGCGCTCAGCGGGACCGCCCCGGTCAACCTGCTCCGCCCGCGCGCCCGCAGGCTGCTGCTCGACGCCCTGTGGGCGCGGTCCGGCGCGGCGAACCGGCACGCCGACCCGGAGCTGGCCGCCGAGCTCAGGTCGGCGTTCGACGAGGACGTCACCGGAGACGACGGCTTCCTCCGCTTCCTGGACGCCTGGTGGCCGGAGCTGACCCCGCGCGGGGTGCTGGCCGCGATGGCCGACGAGAAGCGGCTCGCCGCCTGGTCGCGGCGGGTGCTCAATCCGGGCGAGGTGCGCCGGGTCGCCCGCTCGCTGAGGCGCGAGGGCCTGTCCGTACACGATGTGGCGCTGCTCGACGAGCTGGGCGCGATCCTCGGCACGCCGCCCAAGCCGCGCAAGAAGCGGGAGCTGGACCCGCTGGACCAGCTCACCGGACTGGACGAGCTGATGCCGGTACGCGAGGAGACCCAGCGCGAGCGCGCCGAGCGGCTCGCCGAAGAGCGTACGGAGTACACCCACGTCATCGTGGACGAGGCGCAGGACCTCACGCCCATGCAGTGGCGGATGGTCGGCCGCCGGGGCCGGCACGCCACCTGGACCGTGGTCGGCGACCCCGCCCAGTCGTCCTGGTCCGACCCGGACGAGGCGGCCGAGGCCCGTGACGAGGCGCTCGGCGCCCGGCCGCGCCGGCGCTTCACGCTCACCGTGAACTACCGCAACCCCTCCGAGATCGCCGAGCTGGCCGCGAAGGTCCTCGCCCTCGCGATGCCCGGCAGCCCGTCCCCGAAGGCGGTGCGCTCGACCGGGGTACGGCCCCGGTTCGCGGTCGCCGATGGCCGGGACCTGGCGGACGCCGTGCGCGCCGAGGCCCAGCGGCTGCTGGACGCCGTGGACGGCACCGTCGGCGTGGTGGTCGCGATGCACCGCCGCGAGGAGGCCGCGCGCTGGCTGCGGGGACTCGGCGAGCGGGTCGTCGCGCTCGGCAGCCTGGAGGCCAAGGGCCTGGAGTACGACGCCACGCTCGTGGTCTCGCCCGCCGAGATCGCCGACGAGTCGCCGTCGGGCCTGCGGGTGCTGTACGTGGCGCTGACCCGCGCGACCCAGCAGCTGACCGTGGTCTCCGGGGAGCGCGACGAGGCGGACGCCCAGGGCGTGCCCGACCTCCTGCGGGACTGACGCGGCGGGATTGCCTTACGGAGAACGTTTGTTACCGTTGACGTGGCACCGGCCCGATCCAAGCCCCCGGGCCCAACCTTCGTCGCTTAGAGCGACCACTTGCCGCGAGGCGAGCATGGCGGGTCGGTGTCACTCACGTACGAAAAGGTCCGCGTCACCCCGTGACGCGGACCTTTTCGTTGTGCGTGCGGGCCACTTCTCGTATGGTGGAAGAAGTTTTCCAAAAAGCAGGGAACAAAACGTTCTCAATCCGGGGCGGCTACCACGTACCAGGCGGTAGGTGCGACGATCGGATGACGCACGTGACACAAGGTGAAAGAGGAAGTCGGCATGGCAACGGCGCCCAGCGTGTCCTACTCGATGACGGTCCGGCTGGAGGTGCCCGCGAGCGGGACCGCGGTCTCGCAGCTCACCACGGCCGTCGAGTCCTCCGGGGGATCCGTCACCGGCCTCGACGTCACCGCGTCGGGCCACGAGCGGCTCCGTATCGACGTCACCATCGCCGCGACCTCCACCGCGCACGCGGACGAGATCGTCGAGAAGCTGCACGCCGTCGAGGGCGTCACGCTCGGTAAGGTCTCGGACCGTACGTTCCTGATGCACCTCGGCGGCAAGATCGAGATGGCGTCCAAGCACCCCATCCGCAACCGCGACGACCTCTCCATGATCTACACCCCCGGCGTCGCCCGTGTGTGCATGGCGATCGCCGAGAATCCCGAGGACGCCCGCCGCCTCACCATCAAGCGCAACTCCGTTGCGGTCGTGACGGACGGCTCCGCCGTGCTGGGTCTCGGCAACATCGGCCCGAAGGCCGCGCTGCCCGTCATGGAGGGCAAGGCGGCCCTCTTCAAGCGCTTCGCGGGCATCGACGCCTGGCCGATCTGCCTGGACACCCAGGACACCGACGCGATCGTCGAGATCGTCAAGGCGATCGCCCCCGGCTTCGCCGGGATCAACCTGGAGGACATCTCCGCGCCGCGCTGCTTCGAGATCGAGGCGCGGCTGCGCGAGGCCCTGGACATCCCCGTCTTCCACGACGACCAGCACGGCACCGCGATCGTCGTACTCGCCGCGCTGACCAACGCGCTGCGCGTGGTCGGCAAGGCGATCGGGGACGTACGGGTCGTCATGTCCGGCGCGGGCGCGGCCGGCACGGCCATCCTCAAACTGCTGCTCGCGGCCGGCGTCGAGCACGCCGTGGTCGCCGACATCCACGGCGTGGTGCACTCCGCCCGCGCGGACCTGGTGGACGCCGCCGAGGACTCGCCGCTGCGCTGGATCGCCGACAACACCAACCCCGAAGGCGTCACCGGCACGCTCAAGGAGGCGGTCGTCGGCGCCGACGTCTTCATCGGCGTATCGGCGCCGAACGTCCTGGACGGCGGCGATGTCGCGGCCATGGCGGACGACGCCGTGGTGTTCGCGCTCGCGAACCCGGACCCGGAGGTCGACCCGGCCGTGGCACGCCAGACGGCGGCAGTCGTGGCCACCGGGCGCTCGGATTTCCCGAACCAGATCAACAACGTCCTGGTGTTCCCCGGCGTGTTCCGCGGCCTGCTCGACGCCCAGTCGCGCACCGTCGACACCGGCATGATGCTGGCCGCGGCGAGCGCGCTGGCCGACGTCGTCACCGAAGACGAGCTGAACGCCAACTACGTGATCCCCAGCGTCTTCAACGACACGGTCGCCGGGGCCGTCGCCGGGGCGGTGCGCAACGCCGCCAAGGCCGTCGGCAACGGCGCTGTGACCACGGCCACGAACTGACGCGGCGCGTCGTGGAACCCGCCGCGCCCGAGAGCACTCTAGGGTGGCGGGAACCACGCCCATGGAAGCCCTGCGGTCCGCTGCCGGGAGCCGACGGAGCGTCACCATTTCGAGGCACTCGCCTGGCGGATGGGCGCTGTTCGTGTGACTCCTCAGGGTGCCGGATTGGCTTTCCCGCCGCAGGTGGGGGCAGGATGCGTCTCTGGGCGCGAGGGTCCGACGACGGACCCGGGTCCGGGGACCGCCAAGGACCCTGGCAGCATCGGCTTCGCTGTGCCCGGTATGCGGCTTAGCCGCGTGGCACGCCTCAACAGCAAGAAGGACACGGGAGTACAAACATGAACCGCAGTGAGCTGGTGGCCGCGCTGGCCGACCGCGCCGAGGTGACCCGTAAGGACGCCGACGCCGTGCTGGCCGCGCTCGCCGAGGCCGTCGGCGAGGTCGTCGCCAAGGGCGACGAGAAGGTCACCATCCCCGGCTTCCTCACCTTCGAGCGCACCCACCGTGCCGCTCGTACGGCGCGTAACCCGCAGACCGGTGAGCCGATCGAGATCCCGGCCGGCTACAGCGTGAAGGTCTCCGCGGGCTCGAAGCTCAAGGAAGCGGCCAAGGGCAAGTAAGCGGCCCAGGGCGGACAAGCCCGGCAGTCGTGCGCGAGGGCGGTCCCGGTCTCCGGGGCCGCCCTCGCCGTGTCCGCTCGTGCCTGCTCGCGGCGCCTGCTCGCCGTGTACGGGGCCGGGCGCACGCCGCCCGGCCGGGCTCACACGTGGCTGGGTGCCAGGTCCGCCTCCGTCAGGGACGTGACGATGACCGTGCGGGGGCCCGGCACTATGCCGGGGACCGAGGGGACCGCCAGCAGGCGGCAGCCGGCGGCCAGGGCCGCGGCCGCGCCGGTGGGCGTGTCCTCGACCGCGAGGCAGTCCGCGGCGGCGACGCCCAGCGCGGCCGCCGCCGCCAGGTAGGGGTCCGGGTGCGGCTTGCCGCGCGGCGTCTCGCCGGAGGCCACCGACGTGTCGAAGCGGTGCCGCCCCAGGGCGTCCAGCACCAGGTCGGCGACATGCCGCTCGGACGCGGTCACCAGCGCCGTCGGAATCCCCAGCGCCCTGGCCCGGTCGAGCAGCCGCAGCGCGCCCGGCTGGACGGTCACCCCGGCCGCGACCCGCGCGGTGAACTCCCTGTCGAGGCGCGTGTGCGCCTCGACCGCCGTCAGGGCGGTCAGGCCGCCGCGTACGAGCTGCTCGGCCGCGTCGGCCACCGCGGCGCCCGCGAACGGCGCGAGCGTGCCCGCGTCCGCCGGTGAGCCCTGCGCGCGCAGGAACCCGGCGACGGTGTCCAGCCAGGCGTGCTCGGTGTCGACGAGGGTGCCGTCCATGTCGCACAGCAGGGCGGCGGGGCGGGGAAGGGGGTTCATACGACTCGCTGTTCCTAGTACCTAGTTCTTGGTCCCTGGTTCCCGGCTCCCGGTTTCCGGTTCCCGGAGGTCACTCGGGGGAGGTGCGGACCAGGGGGTTGGCCTGCACCGAGTTGCGGACGGTGAAGACGACCGAGCCCGGCTTGTAGCGGTCGTCCGAGGTCTCGACGGGACGTCCTTCGGCGGTGGTGGTGGTACGCCGCACCCGCAGCAGCGGCGAGCCCCGGCGCACCGCCAACTCCCGTGCGTCCGTGGTCCCGGCCGCGACCGCGTCGAGGTGGTGCTCGCCGTGACACATCACCAGGCCGACGTCCTCGTACAGGCTCTGGGTCACCGACTCGCAGTCGTCCGGGAGCCGTTCGACGACGGCGGCCGCCCACCCCGCGTACGCCGTGCGCTCCAGGAGCACCGGCTCGCCGTCCAGGGTGCGCACCCGCAGCACGTGCAACACCTCGTCGCCGGGCGCGACTTGCAGCAGCGCGGCCTGCTCCTCGGTCGCCTTCGCGCGGTCCGAGCGCAGCACCAGACCGCCGGGGGCGCGGCCGCCGGCCCTGGCCCACTGCGCGAAGCTGCGCAGCTCGGTGAAGGACTGGCTGGGCGTGGTCGCCAGGACCACCCGGCGCGCGCCCTGCCGGGAGCCGATCAGACCCTCGGACTGGAGCGTGCCGAAGGCCTGCCGGAGCGTGCCGCGGGACACGCCGTGGGCCGCGGCCAGCTCGGACTCGGACGGCAACGCGGAGCCCACCGGATAGGTGCCCGCGGCGATGGCGTGCCGCAGTTCTTCGGCGATCTGCTGGTGCCGTCGGGTCACGTCTCTCCTCGCGCCGTCATCGGATGCGGCTCTGATCATGTCATCTGTACGCGGTGGTCCGCATCCCTCACTCTGTGCGCAACCCTTCAGTACGGCCGGAGTGCGGACTCTGCGCCTTACCGCTTTTACCGGAAGGTAAACCTACGGGATGATAACGCTTCTGACCTGCGCTTTTCCTATCTCCAGGGGTTTACCTCACGGCTACTTTGCTGTTAGCTTCGGCTGGCTTACTGACGATGGCTTGTCCAGACAGGTGGCTCGCCGAAGACCCAGGAGTATGCATCGTGAAGGCACACCATCCCCGCCGCGTCCTGACCGCCGCGGCCATCGCCGGCCTCACCGC
This sequence comes from Streptomyces sp. O3, assembly GCF_054788135.1. Taxonomy (NCBI): domain Bacteria; kingdom Bacillati; phylum Actinomycetota; class Actinomycetes; order Kitasatosporales; family Streptomycetaceae; genus Streptomyces; species Streptomyces sp. O3. The sequence continues at coordinate 1,164 of NZ_JBTVYK010000076.1, read as the reverse complement.
CGTGGTGGCCACCGGCTGTGGTTCCGCACCCGAGAACGACGCGAAGGACAGCAAGGCCGCGACGGCCGAGTCGGCCGCGGACCTCGGCGGTATGGAGAAGCTCGTCGAGGCGGCGGAGAAGGAGGGCAAGCTCAACGTCTACGCCCTCGCGCCGGACTGGGCGAACTACGGCGAGATGATCGCGGCCTTCGAGAAGAAGTACGACATCGAGGTCAACAACGAGGATCCGGGCGGCTCCAGCCAGGGCGCGCTGAACGCGGCGGCCAAGCGCAAGGGCCAGACCCGCGCCGTCGACGCGCTGGACCTCGGCACCTCGTACATGCAGGAGGCCAAGAAGCAGGACCTCCTCGCCCCGTACAAGGTCCAGGGCTGGGACGACATCCCGGACGCGCAGAAGCAGGCCGACGCCTCCTTCATGAACAACTACGGCGGTTACATCTCCATCGGCTGCGACGCCAGCGCGGTCAAGAACTGCCCCGAGACGTTCAAGGACCTGCTCAAGCCGGAGTACAAGAACAAGGTCGCCCTCAACGGCGACCCGACGGAGTCCGGCTCCGCGCTGGCCGTCGTGATCGCCGCGGCGCTGTCCAACGGCGGCTCCCTGGACGACGTCCAGCCCGGCCTGGACTTCTTCCAGGAGCTGAAGAAGAAGGGCAACTTCGTCCCCGCGAAGTCGACCCTCGCCACCATCCAGCAGGGCGAGACCCCGATCTCGATCGACTGGGACTACCTCAACCTCGGCTATGGCGAGAAGCTCAAGGCCAAGGGCGTCGACTGGCAGGTCGCCGTGCCCTCCGACGGCCTGTACTCGCGCTACTACAACCAGGGCGTCAACAAGCACGCCCCGCACCCGGCGGCCGCCCGCCTGTGGCTGGAGTTCATCTACAGCCCCGAGGGCCAGAACATCTGGCTCAAGGGCTTCTCGCGTCCCGCCCTGCTCGACAAGATGAAGCAGGACGGCACCGCCGACAAGGCCGCCGTCGCCAAGATCCCCGAGGTCGACGGCACCGCGCAGGCCCCGACCGAGGCCCAGGAAGCCAAGGCCAAGGAGAAGGTCGTCCAGGGCTGGGGCAAGGCGGTCAGCTAAGCATGCCCATGCCCGACAAGACCGCACCCCCCGCCGCGGCGGACCCGTCCCTGTCGCTTATACACAACTCCGACGAG
>NZ_JBTVYK010000075.1:0-28070 GCF_054788135.1 Streptomyces sp. O3 | reverse complement strand
CCCCCGGGGGGGGTCAGCCCCCGCCCGGGGGGTGTGTGGGGGGCCCGGGGGGTGCCCGGCGGGGGGGGGCGCGCGGCGCCCCGCGCCTCCTGGGCGGCCCAGAAGGCGCGCGCCTCGGCCAGTTCGCGCTCCCGCTCCTCGGCCAGGGCCTCGGTCACGGCGGTACGTATGGCGGACGCGTCGAGGGTGTCGCGGGCGCTGCGCGCGCCGGGCACGGCGGCGGGGGCGGCGTCGCGCTGCCGGGCGAGGCTCGCGGCGAGTTCGGCGCGCAGCGCGGTGATCTCGGCGAGCTGCTTGCGGAGCCCGTATACGGCGTGCAGGGCAGCGGCGCCCACGGCCGTGACGGCGGCGGTGGCGAGCAGCAGGGCAAGAGGCATGGCGCTCACTGACGTACTCCTGGTTTCAAGTCGACCCCCGACTTCCTACCTCAGCTTGTCGGAGGCGTCTCAATCGTGTCAGTGCATTAGGTCACGAAAGGGACAGGACCTGCGACTCGGCCTTTCGTCCCGGACAGCGCTGACCTGCGGGAACGGCCATCCTGCGGGATGAAGGTCACATCCTCGCGTAGATTCGGTCACGGCTGGGGCTCGGGAGGTGACGGGCGCTCCGCGTGGCGGGAAAGCGCCCCCGAGGAGAGCGTCGTGCGCCCCCCTCGGGGATCTCCAGGGCGTCGTCAGCTCAGCTCAGATCTGGCTCTCGGATCTGGCTCAGCTCGGATCTGGCTCTCGGATCTGGCTCAGCTCGGATCTGGCTCTCGGATCTGGCTCAGCTCAGGCGCTCGATGACCATGGCCATGCCCTGGCCGCCGCCCACGCACATGGTCTCCAGGCCGAACTGCTTGTCATGGAACTGCAGGCTGTTGATCAGGGTGGTGGTGATCCGCGCGCCGGTCATGCCGAAGGGGTGGCCGACCGCGATCGCGCCGCCGTTGACGTTCAGCTTGTCGAGGTCGATGCCCAGGTCCCGGTACGAGGGGATGACCTGCGCGGCGAACGCCTCGTTGATCTCGACCAGGTCGATGTCCCCGACGCCGAGTCCGGCCCGCGCCAGCGCCTGCTTCGAGGCCTCGACCGGCCCGTACCCCATGATCTCGGGCGAGAGGCCCGAGACGCCGGTGGAGACGATCCGGGCGAGCGGGGTCAGACCCAGCTCGCGGGCCTTGGTGTCGCTCATGATGACCAGCGCCGCCGCGCCGTCGTTCAACGGGCAGCAGTTGCCCGCGGTGACCAGGCCGTCGGGGCGGAAGACCGGCTTGAGGCCCTGCACGCCCTCCAGGGTGACCCCGGCGCGCGGCCCGTCGTCCTGGCTGACGACCGTGCCGTCCGGGAGCGTCACCGGGGTGATCTCGCGCTCCCAGAAGCCCTTGGCGATGGCCTGCTCGGCGAGGTTCTGGGACCGTACGCCGAACTCGTCCATGTCCTGGCGGGTGATGCCCTTGAGGCGGGCCAGGTTCTCGGCGGTCTGCCCCATCGCGATGTACGCGTCCGGGACCAGGCCGTCCTCGCGCGGGTCGTGCCAGGTCGCGCCCTCGCTCTCGGCGACCGCGGCGGTACGGGCCTCGGCGTCGGCGAACAGCGGGTTGTGAGTGTCCGGCAGGCCGTCGCTCGACCCCTTGACGGAGCGGGACACCATCTCCACACCGGCCGAGATGAAGACGTCGCCCTCACCGGCCTTGATCGCGTGCAGGGCCATCCGGCTGGTCTGCAGCGACGAGGAGCAGTAGCGGGTGACGGTGCAGCCGGGCAGGTGGTCCATGCCCATCTGCACGGCGACGATCCGGCCCAGGTTGTGGCCCTGCTCGCCGCCGGGCAGGCCGCAGCCGAGCATCAGGTCGTCGATGTCCTTCGGGTCGAGTCCGGGGACCTTGTCGAGCGCGGCCTGGACGATGGTCGCGGTCAGGTCGTCCGGGCGGAGTTCCTTGAGGGAGCCCTTGAAGGCCCGTCCGATCGGGGAACGGGCGGTGGAGACGATCACGGCTTCGGGCATCACGGGCTCCCTGGGTGTTCGGTGACTTGACTTCGCTTCGCTGTACGTCGCTGAGCAGGCACGACCGTGAGGGAAGTTACCCGTACGTACGGCAAAGGTCACCGCTCCCGCACTGTGACACCGGCCTCTTTTCTAAGCGTACGCTCAGTCAGCGTCTCGGGGGAGGGGGGAGGAGGGGGAGGGTGCGCGGGGGCCGCCGCACCTCCGGGCGGACCCGGAGGGCGGGACGACGGCGGTCCCCGCGCGGGACGCGGACGGCCGGGTCGGTACCGGCCGCCGCGCCCGTGGCGTCCAGGAGGTCCGGGAGCCGCTCCGGAGAGTCCTGCGCACGCCGCCTGGAGTCAGCCGGGCGGGGAGCCGCTCCCGCCCGCCGACGCCCTCTAAGGTGCCGGACGCGTGTTAAGCGCGTGCTGCGCGGACGTGTCCGGCCCGTACCGATTCCCCGAACCGCCGCCCGCCGTGGCGCGCGGGACGCGGTGGGTGTCCCGCGCGGGACACCCGCCGCGCTACTTGGCCGCGCCGCGGGCCAGGAAGGCCAGCAGGTCCTGGCGGCTGACCACGCCCTTCGGCTTGCCCTCGACCAGCACGATCGCCGCGTCCGCGCCCGCGCCCGAGGTGCCGCCGAGCACCGCCATCAGGTCGGCCACCGGCTCGCCCGAGCCGACCTGCGGCAGCGGCGGCGACATGTGCTTGTCCAGCGGGTCGTCCAGCGAGGCCCGCTGGGCGAACAGCGCGTCCAGCAGCTCGCGCTCCACGACGGAGCCGATCACCTCGGCCGCCATCACGTCCGGGTGCCCGGCGCCCGGCTTGACGATCGGCATCTGCGACACGCCGTACTCGCGCAGCACCTCGATGGCCTGGCCGACCGTCTCCTCCGGGTGCATGTGCACCAGGCTCGGCAGCCCGCCCTCCTTGTGGGTGAGCACGTCACCGACGCTGGAGGCCGGGCCCGCCTCCTCCAGGAAGCCGTAGTCCGCCATCCACTCGTCGTTGAAGATCTTGCTCAGGTAGCCGCGGCCGCTGTCCGGCAGCAGCACGACCACTACGTCGTCCTCGGTGAGCCCCTCGGCGACCTTCAGCGCCGCCACGACCGCCATCCCGCAGGAGCCGCCGACCAGCAGCCCCTCCTCCTTGGCCAGCCGCCGCGTCATCTGGAAGGAGTCCTTGTCGGACACGGCGACGATCTCGTCGGTCACCTCACGGTCGTACGCCGTCGGCCAGAAGTCCTCGCCGACGCCCTCGACCAGATACGGCCGCCCGGAGCCGCCGGAGTACACCGAACCCTCCGGGTCGGCCCCGACGATCCGCACCCGCCCGTCGCTGATCTCCTTCAGATAGCGGCCGGTGCCGCTGATCGTGCCGCCGGTGCCGATGCCCGCGACGAAATGGGTGATCTTCCCCTCGGTCTGCTCCCACAGCTCCGGGCCGGTGGTCTCGTAGTGCGAACGGGGGTTGTTCGGGTTGCTGTACTGGTCGGGCTTCCAGGCGCCGGGGGTCTCCCGCACCAGCCGGTCGGACACGTTGTAGTACGAGTCCGGGTGCTCCGGGTCGACGGCCGTGGGGCAGACCACGACCTCGGCGCCGTACGCCCGCAGGACGTTGATCTTGTCAGTGGAGACCTTGTCCGGGCAGACGAAGACGCACTTGTAGCCCTTCTGCTGGGCCACGATGGCGAGCCCCACACCGGTGTTCCCGCTGGTGGGCTCGACGATCGTGCCGCCCGGCTGAAGCTCTCCGCTGGCCTCGGCCGCCTCGATCATGCGCAGCGCGATGCGGTCCTTCACGGAACCGCCGGGGTTGAAGTACTCGACCTTGGCCAGGACGGTCGCCCTGAGGCCCTCGGTGACGTTGTTGAGCCTCAGCAGCGGGGTGTTGCCGACGAGACTGATCATCGAGTCGTGGAATCGCACCGTTGTCTCCGGATTCTCGATAGGAATGCGGTCAGCGTAAGCCGAATTCGAGCGAGGAGCGGCACACTCCCCGTCGAGTGCGCCGCGAGGGCGGGGTGGCGCGATTGACCGACCGCTCGTACGGGGCAAGGAGTTGGTGAACGGCTACGAGGAGGTGGCTTCGGCCCATGTCGAGAGCGAGGGTGGCGCGGCGGATCGCCGCGGGCGCGGCGTACGGCGGCGGCGGTGTCGGCCTGCTGGGCGCGGCGGCGGTGGGCCTGCTGCTCGCCGAGGTGCAACTGGCCAAGCGCTCGGTCGGCGGTGGTGACGCGTCGCACCCGCCGAGCGCCGACGGGCTGTACGGCAGAGCCCTCGCGGACGGGCACGGCCCGCTCCAGCTCGCGCCGCTGCGGCTGGCGCTACTCGGCGACTCGACGGCGGCGGGGCAGGGCGTACGCCGGGCGGGGCAGACGCCGGGCGCGCTGATCGCCCAGGGGCTCGCGGCGGTCGCGGAGCGCCCGGTGGAGCTGCGCAACGTGGCGCTGCCGGGGGCCCGGTCGGACGACCTGGACCGTCAGGTGACGCTTCTGCTGGCGAACTCCTCGGCCGTGCCCGACGTCTGCGTCATCATGATCGGCGCGAACGACGTCACCCACCGGATGCCCGCGACCACCTCCGTGCGCCACCTCGCCGCGGCGGTGCGGCGGCTGCGGACCGCCGGGGCCGAGGTGGTGGTCGGCACCTGCCCCGACCTGGGCTCGGTCGAGCAGGTCTACCAACCGCTGCGCTATCTGGCCCGGCGGGTGTCACGGCAGCTCGCGGCGGCGCAGACGATCGGCGTGGTCGAGCAGGGCGGCCGTACGGTGTCGCTGGGCGACCTGCTGGGCCCCGAGTTCGCGTCGAACCCGCGCGAGCTGTTCGGCCCGGACAACTACCATCCGTCCGCCGAGGGCTACGCCACCGCGGCGATGGCGGTCCTCCCGACCGTCTGCGCCGCGCTCGCCCTCTGGCCGGAGGAGGAGCGCCCGGACGTCTCGCGGGCCGAGGGCTTCCTGCCGGTCGCCCGTGCCGCCGCGGCGGCGGCGTCGGAGGGCGGCACGGAGGTCACGGCCGCGATGCCGACCGGGCCGCGCGGCCCCTGGGCCCTGCTCAAGCGCCGCCGCCGACGCCGTATCGAGACCCCGGAGCAGGAGTCGGTACCGGGCGCGGCGGGAGCGGGCTCCTAGCCCCCTAGCCCTCTAGCCCTCTAGCCCTCCCAGTCGGACTCGCCGGACCGGTCCTGGCGGCGGCCCCGCCCGAAGCGCGGGAACCCGCGGAGCGCGTGCACCGTGTTGACCCCCACGATCCCGGCCCAGGTCACGAACAGCCCGGAGAGTCCCGTGTTCACCGCGGCGATCGCGGACAGCGGGATCGCCAGGACCAGCGACACCATGCCGAACCCGAACCGTTCGCCCCAGCTGTCCACGGACCGCGGGGCGTGCGCGTCCCTGGCGTTCGCCATCTGCGCCTCGGCCAGCTGGCGTCGCACGCGGCGGTCGACCGTCGCGTTGAGCTGCTGTTCGACTTTCTCCAGGAACGACTCGAGGAGCGCGGACTCGTATTCCGCGCCGAGCTCCCTGCGGGTCTGCAGAGTGGCGTCCAGGTCCTTCTTGAGCTCAGCGTCACGGGCTTCCATGCACTCCACGCTACGAATCCGAGGCCCCGGCGTCAGTAGGGCTAACCCCCCGTTCGCCAGCGGACAGCCCCCTGGACCGATTCCAGGCTGCCCTACGCCTGGGTGCCGGTGCGCAAGACGGCGAACATCCCGCGGGCGTGAGCGCGCACTGGGCGCGTGAAATTCCGCTGGTGAAAGCGGATTTGCTGGTTCAGATGGTGCGACGCGCGCTCGGTGCTGTACGGTGACGGCGAAATCACGCTCCGTGAACACATGTACATAGGGCGGTCCTCGGCGGTGCGGGAACACCGGCCCGAGGACCTTCACCCAGCGAGTGGAATCAGAGGTCCACCGGGATGCTTCGGCATGTTATCGCGCCCACGCGGCGCTTCACCAAGGTCTCGCACGACGTCGTGCGCCATCCGCGTCTGAACAGCGACGCGAAGATCCTGCTCCTGTACGTGCAGGGGCTGCCGGACGACGCGACCGGCAAATCCCTCAGCGAGCACGCGGCCCGGCTCGGCCTCAAGGGCCGGGCGTACCAGCGCGCCAAGGAACTCCTCACCGTCTGCGGGTACTTGCACGAGTGGAGGTGGCAGGACGGGCGTGGCCGCTGGGCCACGGACCAGGTTCTCGGGAACGTCACCCTCACACGCGAGGACGCGGACCGGCTCCGGGACGGGCTGCCGCTCCCGAGTGCGCAGAAGCCGACGGTCGGTGAGCCGACCGCTCGGGTGGCCGGTGGCTCTCTACCGAAAGACGAAGAACGGGAGAAGAACTCTCCCCACCCACCTCCCGAAGCCGAGCCACAGCCGGAGCCGGAGCCGGAGCCGGAGTCGGAGTCGGAGGCGGAGGCGGACGCGACTCAGGGTGAGGCATCGTCCCCAGAACTCATCGAAGCCGAGCGCGTGTTGCTCTCCTTGCGGCATGCGCACCGTGACCTCTGGCTCGGGCTGCGCGAGGCGCGGAGCCTGGCTGGTGCCGCGGCGGAGTGGTTGCGGCGCGGCTGCTCGGCGGGCGAGCTGCGGCAGGCGATGACCAGTGGGCTGCCGCCCGGCGGGGTTCGCTCGGCGGCGGGGTTCGTGCGGCACCGGCTGGCGCAGAAGCTTCCGGTGCCGGAGTGGCCCGCACCTCAGAAGCCGACGGTGCCCCAGGTGTCACCGGCGGGGCTGGTCACCTGCGCCGGACCGGGCGAGGAGCACGTCTTCCGGCCTGTCAGCGACGAGACCTGCTGCGCGCGTTGCCGAGTCCGAGAGGCTGGGGACGGTCTGCCTCCGCGACCACCCGCCCAGGCTCTCACCTGGCGCGACCGGGTGGCTGCCACAACCGCCGAGGCCTCCTCCGACGCCTGACGCATGCGCCGTGGGGCAGGGGTTTCCGTGGTTGAGGTGCGCTCTGCGGGCGTACTTTGGGTGGTATGGCTGCTGACCACCTTGGCGATCGCGTGGCCCGTCTGCGCCGCCTGGCCGACCTCACGCAAGAGGCCCTCGCCGAGCGTTCCGGTGTGTCCGTCGACGTGATCCGAAAGCTGGAGCAGAAGCGCAAGCACAGCGCGCGGCTGCCCACCCTGCACGCACTGTCCAAAGGGCTGGGCGTCGAGCTGACAGCCCTGCTCGGCGACCCTCCGGGGGTGCCGAGTAGCGGGGAGGCCGACCCGCCTCAGCTGGTAGCCGTACGTCGGGCGATCATGCCGCCGCTGTTTGCTCCCCCGCCCGAGCCGAGCGGTGCGGAGGGGCTCTCGCTGGCGCGGCTTCGGGCTGAGATCGCCGAGGGCTGGACGCTGTACCACGATGCCGAGTTCGGCCGCCTCATGGACGTTCTGCCGGGCATCCTTGGTGATGCCCGCCTCGCGACGGCTGTGGGCGGCGGCGACGCGCGTGCGGCCGGGCAGGCGGCCTTGGGCAAGACGCTCCAACTGGGCGGACACCTGGCCATCCGTCTCGGGAAGTCGGACCTTGCGCTGGCCAGCCTCGAACGGGCCATGGACGCGGCGGGCAGGTCTTCCGACCCGCTGCTGGCTCCGATGGTGTCCAACTCCGTGGCCTGGGCCTACCAGCGGCAGAACCGGCTGGACGATGCGGAACACATCGCGGTGTACGCCGCCGATGGTGTCGAGCGGGAGCACGGCCACACCGCCGAGGGGGTACGTGTCTGGGGCGGGCTGCTCATGTCCGCGGCCACCAGCGCGGCAAGGTCCGGGGACTACGGAACGGCCAACGAGATGATGGTCGAGGCCGAACGCGCCGCCGGTCGGCTGAGTACGCTCCCTCCGGCGGCCAACGGCAAGATGGTCTCGGTGTTCAGTAAATCTTCAGTCCGTATCGAGCGCGTACGGCTGGCCGTGCAACACACCCGCCCGGAGCAGGCTCTGTCGTTGGCTCGCGGGATGCGTCTCAGCAGGGACACGCCCCCGTCGTGGCGGACGTGGCTGCTGCTCGACGTGGCGCGTGCCCACACGGACGTCGGCGATGCGCGGGGGGCGGTAAAGGCCCTTGAGGCGCTGCGCCGTGTCGCTCCCGCGTGGATGCGGCATCACACGCTCGCTGTGGCCATCGTCAGCGACCTGCGGGCCGGGCCGACCAACCCGCCTGGGCTGCGCAAGCTCGCCGAGTTCCTCGGAATCGACAACTAGCGTTGCGAGAGTGGGACGTTCCGTCCCTGTAGATGCGCCTCTGTCAGCGGGAAGCTCCCAGTGCTGACAGGACGCGAGGGACGGCGGTATGGGATGCCCGAGGACTGGACCCCGACCAGAGGCAAGTACGCGGTTGACTCTCAGGGACGGATCGGTGAGGTGATCAGGCTCCTGACCGGGAGCGCCTACCTGGTGCCACCGGGCGGGGCCGGGAGTGGTCGGTGAGCCCGGAGCAACTGCGCGCTCCGACGGAAGCCGAGACGTGGCAGGCGCGGGTGTGGGTGCGCCCGGTGAGATCGCAGCAGTGAGCGTCCGCGTGCGAGCCTCGCGATGCGAGGGACCGCCCCCACCAGCGCTGGCGGCCCTCGCGGACGACCCGGACGGCCCGTACGCGGAATCCCCCGAGGGCTGGTGGTCCGAGTACGGCGGCGTGGTGGATGCGAGCAGCGGGGTCGTCCACATCCCGCAGGGCAATCCGGTCCCGCAGTGCCCGTTTCCCTGCGCTCTGTGCTCTGCGAGAGGCCGTCAGCGTTCGACATGACCCCCGTCCGGTGGGGCGGGTTTCGGAGCATCATCGACAACGGAGGTACCGAACATGCGTGAGTGGTGGCTGACTAGGGCGACCGGTGGGGGCAACCCGCAGGACGACAGCGACAGCGGTAACAAGCATGGCGGAGGCGGCTCTGACGAGGGCGGGAACACCAACGACGGCCAGGGACCGGCGGACGGCAAGTGACTGAGCACGAACTGAAGGAGGCGGGCCCGAAGCGGCTCGCCTCCGCGCTCGTGGAGTCGGGCGCACTCACATCGGACTGGCTTCCCGCCTTCGAGGCGGTACCGCGACATCTGTTTGTGCCGGACACCATCTGGCCCGGCCGCGCGGGCATGAACCGGCAGGACGACCGGGTGACGCTGGACGAACAGGCCGACATGTGGTGGGAGGCCGTCTACCGGGACGCGCCGATCACCACCCAGTGGGATGACGGCGCGTACACGGGCCCGAAGACGGGCCGCACGCCGACCAGCTCCAATTCCATGCCGACCATGGTGTTCTCGATGCTCGACGCGCTCAACGTCCAAGCTGGACAGCAGGTGTTGGAGATCGGCACCGGGACGGGCTGGAACGCCGCTCTCCTCTCGTACCGCCTCGGTGCCGAGAGTGTTGTATCAGTGGAGGTCGATCACCGCACCGCCGAAGCGGCGGGGAACCGGCTCGGCCTCGTAGGGCTCCATCCACTCGTCCACGTGGGGGACGGGGCCGAGGGATACGGGGAGCGCGCCCCGTACGACCGCGTGGTCGCGACGTGTTCGGTCGGCAGCGTGCCCGCCGCATGGCGAGAGCAGACCAGACCCGGCGGCATCATCGTCACCCCGTGGGGTCCGACGTACGGGGGTGAGGCGGTAGCCCGTCTCACGGTCGCCGAGGACGGATCGGCAAGCGGGTCGTTCGTCGGATCGTCGGCGTTCATGTGCATGAGCGTGCAGCGCAGGCAGCTGCCCCCGACGCGAGCGTTCCTTGAAGGCCAGGACCGGCCAGGAGCGGGCATCCGGTCCGAGACGACGCTGTCACCGGACGACGTGGGCGACTGGGTGCACATGTTCGCCATCGGCATTCAGGTACCGGATCTGTTCTGCCGGGTCGAGTGGGGCGAGGGCGGTGCCTACCGGCTGTGGCTGCTGGACACGGGCGTCACGTCCTGGGCCACCGTGGACTACGCGGACGGTCGCACCACGTACGGAGTGGTCCAGTCCGGTCCCCGGAAGCTGTGGGGTGAGCTGGAGGCCGCGTGGCGCTGGTGGGACCGGCAAGGCCGTCCGGGCTTCGACCGCTTCGGGCTCACCGTGGATGACGGCGGCCAAAGGGTCTGGCTCGACTCACCGGACCGTCCCGTACCTCTTCAGTGCCCGTGACCGGCGGCGTTCACGGCGTTCACGGTGTCACGGCGTTCACGACGCTCGCGGTCGTCGCGGTGGCTCGAATCCGATCCTTCGTAGCCGACTCGCCGCGCCCCGGTCGAGCAGCACCACCGACGCGCAGCCCGCCGGGACGCGCCCCTGCTCGGCGTCGTCCAGCAGCCGCCCCACGCCTCGGCAGTGGTGGGCGAAGGCGTACCGCGAGACGCCCCGGCCGCGTTCCCGCTGCCCGGCGAGCGCAGTGTCCGGCCGTACGTCGAGCAGCAGCAGATGCAGGCCGCTGCCGCGCCGCGCCGCCTCTCGGGCCAGCCAGCGCCGTACCCAGGCCCGCGTGCCGCAGTCGTGCACGACGAGGCTCACGCCGGAACGCAGCTTCCGCCACAGCCCGGCGTAGTGCGCGAGCCGCACCAGGGGGCGGTACAGGGCGTACGGAATGGGACGCGGCATGCGCAGGGCCCAACGGTCCCGGCTGTCCTGGGAGTCGATGCGGGGCGCCGCGGCCGTCCGCGCGATCAGGGTGCTCTTGCCGCTGCCCGGCAGGCCGGAGACGACTATCAGGTCGCCCTCCCGGAAGGCCAGTACCCGAGGCGTGCGGGCCCCGCCCCGCAGGTCCCGTATGACGGGGACGGGAGCGGGCCGTGTGGCACCGTCGTCGGTCCGCGACGGTCCCGGCAGATCAGTGGTCATGGGCTCGAACTCCCAATGACGGCCCGGTATTCCGAGACGGCCGTCCCGGCGCAGGTGACACAAGATATCCCGGCAGCCGCGGCGCCGGGACATCGCGTACCGCACCGATGAGGACACCGCCGCCGGGTCCCGCGGTTCCCGCGTCCGTGGGACGTCAGTCCCGCGTCGCCCCTTCGGGCCAGAGCAGGCGTACCGGCACGCTCTTGCCCTCGGCGTAGGCGACCACGTCCGCGGTACCGCCGTAGCCGCGTGCCGGTTGTCCGTCCCAGACCGCGAGCAGGGTGTCGACCTGGTCGACAAGCAGTTCGCTGCCTGCCATGTGGGCGTGCGAGCCGGAGCTGTCGAGCCCGGTGCGGTGCACCGCCGAGGCTCGGCGCAGCAGCGCGTCGTACGTCGGGTGGTGCCAGGCGGGAAGATCAGCGCGGTACTGCTCTGCGGGCAGCACGACGTCGATACGGCCTCCGTGGTCGAGTACGGCCTGCGCGAACCAGGTGTCCGGCCCGTCCGCGATACAGCTCACGCCGACCAGTTCGGCGGCGGCGTACGCCTCGACCGCCTCGGCCAGGGCGTGGCGCACCTGCTGCTCTACCTCGGTGGACAGCCCGCGATGGCCAGTGATCCCGACTCTCATGTCTCCCTCTCGTCTACAGGCAGGATGCGGGTCAGCGGCGCGTCCCACTCGATCCCGCCGCCCTGGGGGCGCACATAGGCGGTTCGACTGAGGAGTCTGCCGGACTCCTTCGCGCGCTCCTCGATCACGCCGACGAGTTCGCCAGTCCGGTCATCGTGCGCCGTGTCTGCTACCAATGTTCCTGCCGGATAGGGAAGTTCGCCATGGCTGAGCATCGTCGCCGGCTTCTCGAAGGCGGTCATGCCTGGCCTCCTCGCTGTAGAGGCAGCGCCAGGCGTGCGGCCACGTCTGACAGCGGCCAGCGTGATTTCCCCGCGTACGGCCACTTGGCTCGGTGACTTTGGGTGACGAGTGAGGGCTCGACATGGAGCTGCCGTGAGTGGTCACGTAAACTCGCTGGCCATGGACGACCGTGTGCGGGGCAGCTTCGAGGTGAACGGGCGCAGACTCTCCTATCTCGATTTCGGCGGGCCAGGCCCGGTTCTGGTCGCTCTGCACGGGCATTTCAGCGAGGGCGCGGAATTTGCTCCGCTGGCCGAGCGGCTGGGCTCGCAATGGCGTGTGATCGCACTCGACCAGCGGGGGCATGGCGAGTCCGATCGGGCTACCGACTACGAGCGCAGCAGCTACGTAGGCGACGTCACGGCCCTCCTCGACCACCTGGGGTCGGCGCAGGTCGCGCTGCTCGGTCATTCGCTGGGTGGCGTGAACGCCTACCAGTTCGCCGCCCGACATCCCGACCGCGTCACCGCGCTGATCGTCGAGGACATCGGAGCTGTCTGCGATATCGACCTGGGCTTCGCGAAGAACCTGCCTACCCACTGCGCGACCCGAGACGGGCTCGTCGAGGCCCTGGGCACCGCTGCGCCGTACCTGGAGCGCACCTTCAGGGAGCGAGCAGAAGGCTGGGGCTTCTCCTTCGACGCGGCCGACACGGTCCGGTCCCAGCAAGCACTGTCTGGCGTCTATTGGGATGACTGGCTGGGCGTGCGATGCCCGACCATGCTGATCCGGGGCACGCGTAGCGACGAATTGTCGGCCCCCCACGCCCGCGACATGGCAGCGAAGCGATCGATCCGTCTCATCGAACTTCCTGCCGGACACGTCGTTCACCACGACCAGCCGGACGCCTTCGCCGAATGCGTCCGGCTGTTCCTTACCCCGGTCGCCACCCCGTAGCTCACCGGGTCCGTCGCCCGGACCGCAGTCGCCGTGTCGGCGCGGATCGGCTGCCACCAGCACTCGCTACGGTCGGGCTGTGCCACTGCGAACAGTGACAATCGCGGCCAGATGACTCCCCATCATCTGGCCGCAGGCGGGGAATCCCAACTGGCCGCTATCACAACGTCGGCGCGCACCCGTCCCAATTCGATGAGCCGCAGTGCGGGGGATGCGGAGTCGACGCTCAGGGAGGGAAGGACGATCCCCGCTTCGGCCAGTGCTGCTCTCAGCGCCTCCATCGCCACCGACGAGTCGATGCCCTGCTGTTCTCTGATTGCCATGAACCGGAGGCTAGAAGTGGTCAGTTCACTGACGGTACGCTGTTTTCTCGAATTTGCTCGACGCATAGAGGAGATTGCTGCTGTTTTCTCCTGGACCCTGCCTGACTCCGTGGAGTTGAGCTGGACCTCCGGCCAGGCTGTCGTCAGTTGCGCTTTACCGGCACAGACAGCAAGGTCGACGGCTGCCCCGCCCTGCACGCGGACGAGGGCACCGGCGAGATCATCGTTCAAGGCACGCCTGTCACCGATCCGGAAGACCTCGCGCAGCTCCAGCACTTCGGAGTCGGCGAGGCAGCGGTGGCCGTGCCGCGCGAACTTCTCGTGAACTGGGGACCGAGGGAGATGGACCGAGTGCCTGAGATCGTCGACCGGGCCGCCTTCCGCCGCCTGTTCGAGACTTTCCAGCACACCGCCTGGCGGCTGGAGAGCCGCCGCGGCTACGCGTCTGACCGTGAGGACCCCGACTTCCAAGCGTTCTTGGACAGCGGCTCCTCGCCGTGCGACCCCAACGAGCCCTGGTTCGTCAACATCAAGGCCCAGACCGACGCCGGTAAGACGGTCGGCCGCGTGCGCGTCGCCGACAACCCGCCGACCACCGAGCAGCTGTTCCTGCTCGACTACGCCCGGCACAACGCGACGTTCGGCGAGGACATCCGCTACCTGTGGCGGGAGGACGCGACCACTCTGCCTGCCGAAGACTTCTGGATCTTCGACTCAAGGCTCGTGGCCCTGCTGCGCTTCGACGACGCCGACAACCTGTTGAACATCGAGTTGATCACCGAACCGGCCGAGGTCGTGCGGTATGCGATGGTGCGCGACGCGGCGATGCACCACGCCATCCCGCGCGACCAGTTCGCCGCGCGGGTGGCCCTGGCCGAATAGCGCGCCTGACCAGTGAGCACCGACTATCAACAGGCACGGGTGGCTCTGGGGGCGCGGCTGCGCGAACTGCGGTTCACGTGCCCTGGTGGCCGGCTCACTGGTCAACAGCTGGCCCAGCGACTCGGCTGGCCGGGCTCCAAGGTCAGCAAGCTGGAGAACGGCAAGCAGACGGCCACCCCCGAGGACCTCAGGGTGTGGGCCGACGCGACCGAGCAGCCGGGCGTGTACGCCGAACTCGCCGCTCGGCTGACGGGATTCGAGTCGCACATCAGGTCGTGGCGTCGGGCGCTCCTGAACTCGTCGAGGCCGAGCGGGTGCTGCTCTCGCTGCGGCATACGCACCGGGACCTGTGGCTCGGGCTGCGTGAGGCCCGAGGGCTGGCCGGTGCGGCGGCCGAGTGGCTGCGGGGCGGTTTCTCGGCGGGCGACCTGCGGCAGGCGTTGAGCAGCGGGCTGCCCCCTGGCGGGGTTCGCTCGGCCGTGGGGTTTGTGCGGCACCGGCTGGCGCAGAAGCTTCCGGTGCCCAGTGCGCCCGGTGCTTCGGCATCTGAGGGGGCGGCCGCGCCAAGGGGCGGGCTGGTCGTCTGCGCGGGGTCGGGCGCGGAGCACGTGTTCCGGCCCGTGGGAGACGAGACGTGCTGCGGGCGGTGTCGTGCCCGAGAGGTGCGGGAGCGCTGGGAGGCCGGGACTCCCGCGCCGCCCCGGCCTCTCACCTGGCGTGAGCGGGTGACCGCCGTAGCCGCTGAGCCCTCACTCGACTGACTGCATATGCTTATGCAGAGGCCCCGGCGGCTGAATGGTCGACGGGGGACGGGAGCGAGGGAATCCGATGAGTGACAGCCCCGCCGCGCGGCTACAGCAGCTCTTCGACGGCCACCGGCTCACGCCGACGCAGCGCAGGATCGCGCACTGCATGGTGCGCCGCGCCGCTGACGTGCCGTTCCTGTCGAGCGTCGAGCTCGCGGAGCTCGCCGGGGTCAGTCAGCCGTCGGTCACCCGCTTCGCGGTGGCGCTCGGCTTCGACGGGTACCCGGCGCTGCGCAGGCATCTGCGCGAGGTGGCGCCGGCCGAGCCGCGGGGCGAGTCGGACGCGTACAACGAGTACCAGCAGGCGGTGGCGGCGGAGATCGAGAACCTGCGGCACCTGGCCGGGGCGCTGGCCGACCCGCGCCCGGTCGAGCGCGCGGGCCGCCTGCTCGCCGGGTCCCGGCCGCTTCCGGTGCTCGGGCTGCGCGCGGCCGCGGCCCAGGCGTACGGCTTCGCGTACTTCGCCGCCAAAGTGCATCCGGACGTCCGGCTGCTCGACGAGGGCGGCACGATGCTGGCCGACCGCATCGACGCGGCGGCCAGGGCCGGGGCGTCGGCCCTGCTCTGCTTCGCCCTGCCGCGTCACCCGCGCGAGGTGCTCGACGCGCTGGAGCACGCGCGCGGCGCGGGGCTCACCGTGGTCACCGTCGCCGACAGCGCGTTCGCGCCGGTGGCCAAGGCCTC
The DNA here is from genome assembly GCF_054788135.1 of Streptomyces sp. O3. Lineage (NCBI taxonomy): Bacteria > Bacillati > Actinomycetota > Actinomycetes > Kitasatosporales > Streptomycetaceae > Streptomyces > Streptomyces sp. O3. The sequence goes on along the minus strand of NZ_JBTVYK010000075.1, from coordinate 12,803 downwards.
GGACCTGCTGCTGCCCGCCGCGGTCGGCACCGGGCTCGCCTTCGACACGGCCTGCGCGCCGATGCTGCTCGGGCGGGTGCTCCTTGAGGCGATGTGCGACGCCCTTCCGGACGCGCAGGCGCGGCTGGAGGAGTTCGACACGCGAGCGGCGGCGCGGGGGTTGTTCGTGGAGTAGCTCATCCCTCCGTGAGGGTTCGGGCGTGTGCCCCGCCGGACTCCGCGACCAGTTCCGCCAGCGTCTGCGGGGTGCGTACGGTCGCGAAGCGCGTCGGCCCGTCCGCTGAGTGCGTGAAGCCGTAGACGCCCGGTCTGGCGAGGCTGTTGTACGCGTAGTGGTGGGCGAAGTAGTACGCGCCGGTGTCCAGCGCCGCCACCAGGTCGCCCGGCTCCAGGCGGGGGAGCGGGCGGTTCTCGGCGAGCAGGTCGCCCGCGAAGCAGGCCGGGCCCGCGACGTCCTGGGCGACGGCCGGGCCGCTCTTGGGGCGGCCGTCGGCGTCGTAGGCGAGGATGCGCAGCGGCCAGGAATCGGGCTGGTAGACGGTGCGGGCGGCGATCTGGACCCCCGCGTGGGTGATCGCGATGGGGCGGCCGCCGGACCGCTTGGTGTACTCGACCCGCGCCAGTACGAGGCCCTGCTTGGCCAGCAGCGAGCGGCCGAACTCGGTGACCAGGGCGTAGCGTCCGTCGAAGAGGCCCGGTACGCGTCGCGCCAGGAGGCGGGCGTATGCGGCGTGGGTCGGCTCCGTGGCGTCCGAGGCGAAGTTGACCGGCAGGCCGCCGCCGATGTCGAGGGTGTCGATCTGCGGGCGGTCGATGCGGGCGTTGATCTCCTCGGCCAGGTCGTAGGCCGCCCGTACGCCCTCCGCGAGCAGCTCCAGGGGAATGCCCTGGGAGCCGGTGTGGGTGTGCAGCCGGGTCAGCCAGGGCCGGTCCGCGTAGGCGCGGACGACCCAGTCGCGGGCGCCGGGGTCCCGGAGCGCGACCCCGAACTTCGAGGTCGCGGTCGCCGTCGAGAGCGCGTCGATGGCGCCGCCGCCGATCTGCGGGTTCACCCGCAGCCCGAGCGGCGACCGGGTGGGCGCGGAGCCGACCAGCGCGTCGATGCGGGCCAGCTCCTGCGGGTTGTCGGCGTTGACGGCGATGCCGAGCGCCAGGGCCTGGCGCAGCTCGGCGGGGGTCTTGGCGGGGGAGTCCAGGACGGTGAGGGTGGGCGGCACACCGGCCGCCTGGGCGATGGCCAGCTCGCCGGGGCTGGCCACCTCGGCGCCGATGCCTTCCGTGTGGAGCAGGCGCAGGACGGGGACCAGCGGGGCCGCCTTCACCGCGAAGGTGTGGTGCACGGGCGCGGCCGTGACCCGTGCGAACGCCGCTCGCAGCGCTGCGGCGGCGGCTCGGATGCCGGTGCTGTCCAGGAGGCCGACGAGGGGCGCGCCGGGGCCGATCAGCCCCTGCGCGACGGCCGCGCGGACGGCGTCGTCACGCCGGGCGGCGACCTCGGCGGCCTCCGGGGGTTCGGCGGCCTCCGGGGGTTCGGCGGACGCGGACGCGCTCTCGGCTATGCCCATGCGATCCAGCCAACCACAGCCCGGACCGCGCTGTACGGGCGCGCCGGAGCGACACCCTATTGACTAGATCTATTCAGCTGAGCAGGATGTGAATAGCCAGGGTCATCATGGGCTGGCCCGGTCACCAGCGAGGAGGCAGACCATGTCAGGACCCGGACCCCGCCCCGTACGCGCCCCGCGCGGCACCGAGCTCAGCGCCCTGGGGTGGCAGCAGGAGGCCGCCCTGCGGATGCTCCAGAACAACCTCGACCCCGAGGTCGCCGAGCACCCGGACAAGCTCGTCGTCTACGGCGGCACCGGCAAGGCCGCCCGCGACTGGCGCTCCTTCGATGCCATGGTCCGCACCCTGAAGACCCTCAAGCAGGACGAGACGATGCTCGTCCAGTCCGGCCGCCCGGTCGGCGTCATGCAGACCCACGAGTGGGCGCCCCGCGTCCTGCTCGCCAACTCCAACCTGGTCGGCGACTGGGCCAACTGGGAGGAGTTCCGCCGCCTGGAGGCACTCGGGCTCACCATGTACGGGCAGATGACGGCCGGTTCGTGGATCTACATCGGCACCCAGGGGATCCTCCAGGGCACCTACGAGACGTTCGCGGCCGTCGCCGCGAAGAAGTTCGGCGGCACCCTGGCCGGGACGATCACGCTCACCGCCGGACTCGGCGGCATGGGCGGCGCCCAGCCGCTCGCCGTCACCATGAACGACGGCGTCGCGATCTGCGTCGACTGCGACCCGCGCGCCATCGACCGCCGCATCGAGCACCGCTACCTGGACGTGCGCGCCGACTCCCTCGAACACGCCCTCCAGCTCGCCACCGAGGCGCGCGACGCCCGCCGCCCGCTCTCCATCGGCCTGCTCGGCAACGCGGCGGAGCTGCTGCCGCGGATGCTCGCCGAGGGCGCGCCGATCGACATCGTCACCGACCAGACCAGCGCCCACGACCCGCTCTCGTATCTGCCGGCAGGCGTCGAGTTCGACGACATGGCGGCGTACGCGGCGAAGGACCCGGCCGGGTTCACCACGCGCGCCCGCGAGTCCATGGCCCGCCACGTCGAGGCGATGGTCGGCTTCCTGGACGCGGGCGCCGAGGTCTTCGACTACGGCAACTCCATCCGAGGCGAGGCGCAACTCGCGGGCTATGACCGTGCGTTCGCCTTCCCCGGCTTCGTACCCGCCTACATCCGGCCGCTGTTCTGCGAGGGCAAGGGCCCGTTCCGCTGGGCCGCGCTGTCCGGCGAGGCGTCCGACATCCACAAGACCGACCAGGCGATCCTGGACCTCTTCCCCGAGAACGAGTCGCTGCACCGCTGGATCAAGATGGCGGGCGAGCGCGTCCACTTCCAGGGCCTCCCGGCCCGTATCTGCTGGCTCGGCTACGGCGAGCGCGACCGCGCGGGCGAGCGCTTCAACGACATGGTGGCCAGCGGCGAGCTGGCCGCGCCCCTCGCCATCGGCCGGGACCACCTGGACTGCGGCTCGGTGGCGTCCCCGTACCGCGAGACCGAGGCGATGCTCGACGGCTCCGACGCGATCGCCGACTGGCCGCTGCTCAACGCCATGGTGAACGTCGCATCGGGCGCCTCCTGGGTCTCCCTGCACCACGGCGGCGGCGTCGGCATGGGCCGCTCGATCCACGCGGGCCAGGTGTCGGTCGCGGACGGCACGCGGCTCGCGGGCGAGAAGATCCGGCGCGTGCTGACCAACGATCCGGGCATGGGCGTCATCCGGCACGTCGACGCCGGGTACGACATCGCGGAGTCGGTCGCGGACGACAAGGGCGTACGCGTCCCGATGCGGGAGGGCGAATGAGCACGCCGCCGCCCGGCGGGGCCCCCGCCGCCCCGCCGTCGTTCCATGAGATGTGGCGGGACCTGGCCCCCATCGGCCGCGACGCGGACAGCGGCGGCTACCGCCGCTACGCCTGGACCGGCGCCGACGCCGACTGCCGGGAGTGGTTCAGGGCGCAGGCCGAGAGCCGCGGCCTGACCTACGAACTGGACCGCAACGGCAACCAGTGGGCCTGGCTCGGCGACCCGGCCGCCGGGGACGCCGTGGTCACCGGCTCGCACCTGGACTCCGTCCCCGACGGCGGCGCCTTCGACGGCCCGCTCGGCGTGGTGTCCTCCTTCGCGGCGCTCGATGAACTCCGCGGGAGGGGAGCGGAGTTCACCAAGCCGGTCGCCATCGCCAACTTCGGCGACGAGGAGGGCGCCCGGTTCGGCCTGGCCTGCGTCGGCTCCCGCCTCGCGGCCGGACAGCTCACCGCCGGCCAGGCGCACGAGCTGCGCGACGCCGACGGGGTCACGCTCCCGCAGGCCATGGAGCGTGCCGGATACGACCCGACGCGGATCGGCCCGGACCCCGACCGCCTCGCCCGCATCGGCGCGTTCGTCGAACTGCACGTCGAGCAGGGCCGGGCGCTCGACCTCACCGGCGACCGCGTCGGCATCGCCAGCTCCATCTGGCCGCACGGCCGCTGGCGCTTCGACTTCCGCGGCGAGGCCAACCACGCGGGCACCACCCGCCTGGCCGACCGCCGCGACCCGATGCTGTCGTACGCGGAGACCGTGCTCGCCGCCCGCCGCGAGGCCGAACTCGCGGGCGCGGTCGCCACCTTCGGCAAGATCTCCGTCGAGCCGAACGGCGTGAACGCCATCCCGTCCCTGGTGCGCGGCTGGCTCGACTCCCGCGCCGCCGACCAGCGGGCCCTGGACACGGTGGTCGCGGGCGTGGAGAAGGCCGCCCGCGAGTACGCCGACCGGCACGGCGTCGACCTCGACGTCGTACGCGAGTCCTTCACGCCCGTCGTCGAGTTCGCGCACGCCCTGCGCGACGAACTCGCCCGCATCCTGGGCGCCGACACCCCCGTCCTGGGAACGGGCGCGGGACACGACGCCGGAATCCTCTCCGCGTCCGTCCCGACCGCCATGCTGTTCGTACGCAACCCCACGGGCGTCTCGCACTCCCCGGCCGAGCACGCGGCCGAGGACGACTGCCTGGCGGGCGTGGCGGCACTCGCCGACGTACTGGAGGGCCTGGCGTGCGACTGACGCGGAAGACGTACTGGGCGGAGCACGCCTGGCTCGACGCCCAGGGCGACGCCCGGGTCGCGCCGGGCGTGGCGCTGGACGTGTCGGACGGCCGGATCACCGCCGTACGCGAGGACACGCCCGCGCCGCCGCCGGACGCCGTGGTGCTGCGCGGCCTCACGCTCCCCGGCCTGGCCAACGCGCACAGCCACGCGTTCCACCGCGCGCTGCGCGCCACGGTCCAGGTCGGCTCCGGGACCTTCTGGACCTGGCGCGAGGTCATGTACGAGGCGGCGGCGCGGCTGACCCCCGACACGTACCACGCGCTCGCGCGGGCCGTGTACGCGGAGATGGCGCTGGCGGGCGTCACGGCCGTCGGCGAGTTCCACTATCTGCACCACGCGCCGGGCGGTACCCGCTACGACGACCCGAACGCGATGGGCGAGGCGCTCATCGCGGCGGCCGCCGACGCGGGCATCCGCGTGACACTGCTCGACACGGCGTATCTGGCGGCTGGCTTCGGGCAGCCGCCGAACGCGGCCCAGGCGCGGTTCAGCGACGGGACCGCGGAGGCGTGGGCCGAGCGCGCCGCGCTCCTCAAGGAGCGCGAGGGCGTCCGGATCGGCGCGGCGATCCACTCCGTACGGGCCGTACCCGCGGACCAGTTGGGCGTCGTCGCCCAGTGGGCGGCCGAGCGGTCCGCGCCGCTGCACGTCCACCTGTCCGAGCAGACCGCCGAGAACGACGCCTGCCAGGCGGCCCACGGCTGTACGCCGACGCGGCTGCTGGCGGACCACGGGGTACTGGGCGCCCGTACCACCGGCGTGCACAACACCCACCTCACGGACGCGGACATCGCGCTCATCGGCTCGTCCGCCACCGGCACCTGCATGTGCCCGACGACGGAACGCGACCTGGCCGACGGCATCGGCCCCGCGCCCGCGCTCCAGCGCGCGGGCTCCCCGCTCTCACTCGGCTCCGACAGCCACGCGGTGATCGACCTCTTGGAAGAGGCGCGCGCGATGGAACTCAACGAGCGGCTGCGGACGCGGACTCGGGGCCACTGGACGGCGGCGGCGCTGCTGCGGGCGGCGTCGGCGGACGGGCACGCGGCGCTGGGCTGGTCCGACGCGGGCGCGCTGGTGCCGGGCGGGCTCGCCGACTTCACGACGATCGCGCTGGACTCGGTCCGTACGGCGGGGCCCGAGCCGGGGCTCGGCGCGGAGACGGCGGTCTTCGCGGCGACGGCCGCGGACGTCCGCCACACCGTGGTGGGCGGCCGTCACGTCGTCCGCGACGGCGTGCACACCTTGGTCCCTGATGTGCCGTCCGCGCTGTTCTCGGCGATCGCCGAGCTGCGTGGCGGCTGAGGACAGAGCCTGGACCTTCCCCATCCCGCTCCTGAAATTCAGCCCGTCCGGCGTTTGAGGACAATCTTTGAGCCTGGCCGGCGAGGCCTTTCGGGAAGGGGCGGGGTGGGGGCTAAATCTCTGACCCGCACCCACCCCCGCCGAGAGGAACCCGCAAAACCATGAGCACCACCACCGCCATCCACAACATCCGCAGCCTCGTCACCAACGACCCCGCCCAGGGCGACGGGAGCCCCCTCGGCCTGCTGACGGACGCCGCCGTCGTCATCGAGGGCGACCGCGTCGCCTGGGTCGGCCCCACCGCCCAGGCCCCCGCCGCCGACACGGCGTACGACGCCGACGGCCGCGCCGTCGTCCCCGGCTTCGTCGACTCGCACTCCCATCTCGTCTTCGCGGGCGACCGCACCGAGGAGTTCAACGCCCGGATGTCCGGGCGCGGTTACAGCGCGGGCGGCATCCGCACCACCGTCGCCGCCACCCGCGCCGCGACCGACGACGAGCTGTCCGCGAACGTCGCGAAGTACCTCGCGGAAGCCCTGCGCCAGGGCACCACCACCGTCGAGACCAAGTCCGGATACGGCCTGACCACCCACGACGAGGCCCGCGCCCTGCGCATCGCCGCCGAGCACACGGACGAGGTGACCTACCTCGGCGCGCACATCGTGTCGCCCGACTACGCCGACGACCCGGCCGCCTACGTCGACCTCGTCACCGGCGAGATGCTCGACGCCTGTGCCCCGTACGCCCGTTGGGTCGACGTGTTCTGCGAGAAGGGCGCCTTCGACGGGGACCAGGCCCGCGCCGTCCTCACGGCGGGCAAGGCGAAGGGCCTCATCCCCCGTGTGCACGCCAACCAGCTCTCCTACGGCCCCGGCGTCCAACTCGCCGTGGAACTGGGCGCGGCGAGCGCCGACCACTGCACCCACCTCACGCAGGAGGACGTGGACGCGCTCGCGCAGGGCGACACCGTCGCCACGCTGCTCCCCGGCGCGGAGTTCTCCACCCGCGCCGAGTGGCCGGACGCCCGCCGCCTGCTGGACGCGGGCGTCACGGTCGCGCTCTCCACGGACTGCAACCCCGGCTCGTCCTTCACGTCCTCCATGGGCTTCTGCATCGCCCTGGCCGTACGGGACATGGGGATGGCCCCGGACGAGGCGCTCTGGTCCGCCACGGCGGGCGGCGCGGCCGCCCTGCGCCGGGATGACGTGGGCCGCCTCACGCCGGGCGCCCGCGCGGACCTGGCCCTGCTGGACGCCCCGAGCCATGTCCATCTGGCGTACCGCCCCGGCGTGCCGTTGACGGCGGCCGTCTGGCGCGACGGCGAGCGGGCGCTGGGCGACCACTGAAGACGACTGAAAGGCGACTGAAAGGCGATTGAAGGGCGGTTCAAGGCGACTGGGCGGCAAGCGGCAAGCGGTAAGACGACTGGGCGGTAAGGGAGATCCAGGAGGCCTGCAACGGCCCGTTGGATGTCCCTTACCGCCCAGTCACGGTCGCCCGTGTCACTCCTCGACGGTCAGCCCCTTGCGGAGGCGCACCAGCGTGCGCGACAGCAGGCGCGAGACGTGCATCTGGGAGATGCCCAGTTCCTCGCCGATCTCGGACTGCGTCATGTTCGCCACGAAGCGCAGCGAGAGGATCTTCCGGTCGCGCGGCGGGAGTTCGGCGATCAGCGGCTTCAGGGACTCGACGTACTCGATGCCCTCAAGGCCGTTGTCCTCGTAGCCGATACGGTCCGCGAGCGCGCCCTCGGAGTCGTCCTCCTCCGGCTGGGCGTCCAGCGAGCTCGCGGTGTACGCGTTGCTCGCGGCCATCCCCTCGACGACCTCGTCCTTGCTGATGCCGAGCCGCTCGGAGAGCTCGCTCACCGTCGGCGCGCGATCGAGCTGCTGGGCGAGTTCGTCACCGGCCTTGGCGAGGTCGAGGCGCAGTTCCTGCAGGCGGCGCGGTACCCGCACCGACCACGAGGTGTCGCGGAAGAAGCGCTTGATCTCGCCGACGATGGTCGGCATGGCGAAGGTGGGGAACTCGACGCCACGGCTGAGCTCGAAGCGGTCGATGGCCTTGATCAGGCCTATGGTGCCCACCTGGATGATGTCCTCCATGGGCTCGCTGCGGGAGCGGAACCGGGAGGCGGCGAACTTCACCAGAGCGAGGTTCAGCTCGACCAGCGTGTTGCGGACGTACGCGAATTCGTGCGTGCCTTCCTCGAGTGACTCGAGGCGCTCGAAGAGGGTCTTGGAGAGGGCCCTTGCGTCCAGCGGACCGACTTCGTCGTAAGGCGGTATCTCGGGGAGATCCAGCAGTCCGTCGAGGGTGTCCCGGTCGTCAGCCGTGGCGGCGGCGAGCTCGGGGATCTCGGTCGCGAAGAGTTCCGGTGGTGGTGTCGACGTCGCGGCTTCACTGGGCGATGCGTCGATCCGGGGTGACATGGTGTCCTCCATCGTTCTCGGCATATGGCTGCCGATGCCAGTACGTGCTCTGCGTGAGATGTGCGGCGCCTCCGAAGCCGGCCGTAGTGGAAACTGTCCTTACTAGGCCTACCCGCTGACGGCCTGAGCTTGCAAGTGTGGTATCTGGGCAAATGTCCGTTTTGGGGACGGTGTTCGGGTACCCGGTCAGGCGGGGAGGGCGTAATGTTCAAGGGCGTCAATCATCGGCTTCTCAAACGTTCGGAAGAGAGACGGCATGGACCGCGGGACGGTCGGCAGCGCAAACCGGGGGCGCCTTCGAGTGGAGGTGCGTTACGAGGGGAGCAGTGCCGTCGTAGCCCCCGTGGGTGAGCTGGATCACCACACCGCCGGGCTGCTTCGAGAGCGGCTGGATGCCTGTCTGGACGGGGGCAGGGCGCGTCTGGTCATCGACTGCTCACGGCTGGAGTTCTGCGATTCGACCGGTCTGAACGTGTTCCTCGGCGCCCGCCTCAAGGCGGAGGCCGCGGGGGGCGGGGTTCATCTGGCGGCGATGTCACCGGTCGTCGCCAGGGTCTTCATGATCACCGGGGCGGACGCGGTCTTCACCGTGCACGAGTCGCTTGAGGCCGCGCTGAGCGACGGCTGATCGACGGTTAATCCGCCGATCGCCCGAAGTTATGGCACGGTTGTCCCGGCGTGACCTTCCCGTGACCCGTACGTAACGGGCATCACACCAGCGATCGCGAACAAGTGGGTGTTCTCACGGTTCGGCCGGGCAGGAGACTGCTGCCGGACTAGCTGAGTCTGGCGTTCTGAGCTTCTCGTCTCGAATATCCTTGCGTAGTACTGGCCAATCGGTGAGGTGAAAGCGCTGATGAGCACCACCCGGCCCCTCTCGCCGGGCGACCGCGGCCCGGAGTCGGGCGGGCGCGGCCCCCAGCCGGGCACCGGCGCGCCGGACGCGCGCACCGGGCACCAGGTGCGCAGGCTGTCCCTGAGCGGTGCGAGCGGCATCGTCCCGCTGGCCCGCGACTTCACCCGCCAGGCGCTCCACGACTGGGGCTGGCTCCCGGCGGCCAACGCCGATCAGCGGGCGGCCGCCGAGGACGTCCTGCTGGTCGTGTCGGAGCTGGTCACCAACGCCTGCCTGCACGCCGAAGGCCCCGACGAGCTGTGGATCGGCTGCGACGGCAAGGTGCTGCGCCTGGAGGTCTCCGACCGCGGTACGGGCCAGCCGGCGCCGCGCACCCCGCACCGGGCCGGGCGGCCCGGCGGGCACGGAATGTTCATCGTGCAGCGGCTCTGCCTGGACTGGGGGGTCGTACGGACCCCCGAATCCGCGGGCAAGACCGTGTGGGCGGAGCTCGGCGCGCCGGGGTAGGCGCCTCTTTGTCTTTCCTTTGTCTTCCCTCCGCACGGCGCCGGGCGTACCTTGAGCGCCCAATCTGATGTGCCGTCAGTAATCTGGCGGGTTCCCGCGCCCGTTGCTCACGGCCGTCGCCACCGGCATGAGGGGAAGTTCAGGTGTCTTACCGGAAACACCCAGCCGCCCTGGGGCGTGTGGCGGGCGTCGCGTTCGGCGCGGTGCTGGCCGGTTCGGCGGTGCTCGTCGGCGCTCCGGCCGCCTACGCCGACGTCGTGGACGTCGACTACATGTGCAAGACGCCGATCGGCGACAAAGGCGCCGTCTCTCCGATCGACATCACCGCGGAGAAGAGCGGCAGCGGCTACCAGCTGACCATGTCCTTCCAGAAGGGCGTGTCCGAGAGCCCGGTGGAACTGGGCAAGGGCGCGATGGAGCCCAGCGCGGTGATCAAGCTGGGCGGCGCGGAGAGCGGCACGGTTTCGGTCGAGGGGCCCGCGAACGCCGCGGCCCTTCCGGCCAACACCCCCATCAAAATCAGCGACTTGACGGGTACGTACACCCCGAAGGCCACCGGCGAGGTCACCTTCACCGCGTCGACGCTCACCATCATGGCGCTGGGGACCACGACCACCTGTGAACCGCAGAACGACCCGAAGCCGTCGCTGTCCCTCGACGTCAAGGGCTCGGACGGCGGAACCTCGGGCGGGACGGCTTCCGGCGGTAAGACCTCGGGAGGCGGCGACTCCGGCAGCGGTGACGAGCTGCCCAAGACCGGCCCCCAGGACAACGCGCTCGCGCTCGGCACCCTCGGCGGCACGGTGCTGCTGACCGGCGCCGCGGGTGTGCTCTGGCTGACCCGCCGCAACCAGGCGCGCCGCTAGGGCGCGTTTCGGCCAGTCCTGGGGCTGTCCGGCCGCCGGGTCCCACGACCGCGCATCCCCCTTGTCTGGAGCCGCCGATGCCGTCCGGTCACCGTGTCAGCGCCGCCTGTCTGCTGGCGGCGGCGGGGCTGCTCGCGCTGCCCGCGCCGTCCTGGGCCGACGGCGACAGCCGCTGGTCCCTCGCACCCGCCGCCGGGGACGCGGCGCGAGCGGCTGGCGACGGGCGGTCCGCCTTCTATCTGGAGGGCGCGCCGGGGACCGTGCTCCGGGACACCGTGACGGTGACCAACAACGGCGACCGACCCCGCACCGTGCGCCTGCGCGGTGCCGACGCGGACGACAACGGCGACGGGTCCCTCGCGCTGGGCGACCCGGACGAGCCGAAGGGCGGCGGCGCCTGGATCGCGACCGCGCGGCGGAAGATGACGGTGCCGCCGCGCACCCGCGCCGAGATCCCGTTCACCGTGACCGTCCCGGCGGACGCCGTGCCGGGCGACCACCCGGCGGCCATCGTCGCCAGCTCCGGCGACCGGGACGCCGGGGTGCGGCTGCATCTGCGGGTGAGCGGCCCGACGCTGTCGGCGCTCACCGTCGAGCGGGTACGGGTCGGCGACCGGGGCATCACGTATGACCTGGTCAACCGAGGCAACACGGTGCTGCGCCCGAAGCTGGCGGTGCGCGCCGACGGAGTGTTCGCCGAGCGGCTGAACCGGGGCCCGCGTGACCTGCCCGTCGAGTTGCTCCCCGGTCGCCGTGTCGAGCTCGTCGAACCGTGGCCGGGGGCGGCGCCCGCGTTCGACTCGGTGGAGGTGCGGCTGACCGTGACGGCGGGCGGCGGGGCTCGGGACGAGGCCATGGCGTCGGCCGCCTTCGTGCCCTGGGGCGCGCTGGCAGGCGCGGGCGGTGGGGCGCTGGCCGTCGCGGGGGCCGCCGGGTGGCTCGTACGACGCCGTGGCCGCGCCCGCGAAGAGGGCGGCCCGGACGGCGAGGGTGACCGGGGCGGCGAGGGTGACCGGGGCGGGCCGGGCGGCCTGGGCGTACACGCGTCGGAAGACGGGCGGCGGTTGGCGTCGGCGAGCACATCGGCAGGTGCTTCTACTTCGGCAGGTGCTTCGGCAGGGACGGGGGAGACGCCGTGAACGTCCGCCGCGCTCACCGTGCGCGTCCCGCACGGGGCCCGCTGACCGCGCTCGCCCCCGTCGCCGCACTCGCCCTGTCTCTGGCCCTGGCTCTGTCTCCGGTCCTGTTCCCGGCCCTGTCGTCGTCCCCCGCCGCCGCGCCGCGCGCGGTCGCCGCCGACGAGCCCGCCGTCGAGCTCTCCGCAACGGAAGCGGGCAAGGGCGGTTCGATCACCGTGAAGGGCACGGGCTGGCGTCCCGAGACCCTGCTGACCCTGCTGATCTGCGGCCAGAACATGATCGGCGGCACCAACGCCTGCGCCAACGCGGACGGGCTGACCGCCACCACCGACGCCGAAGGCCGCTTCAGCAGGAAGCTGCCCGTCGCCGAACCGCCCGAGCCCTGCCCCTGCGTGGTGCACGTCGCGACGGTCACCGGCGCGAAGGCCTCCGCACAGGCGGAGTTGAAGGTCGCGGGCCACCCGGTGAAGCCGCTGCCGAAGCAGGAGGGCGGCGCACAGCTCCGGGTGCTGGCCGCGACCCGGCTCGAAGGGTCCAGCGGCGTCCTCACCTGGTTCGGCGCGCCCGCCTCGCGCCGACTCGTGGTGACCATCGGCAATCTCGGCGCTTCGCCGGTGAAGGACCCTGTCTTCAAGGTCGGCACCTCGCATGGCGTGTTCGCCCCGCGGTGGGAGGAACGGCAGTGGCGCGGCACGCTCGCGCCAGGCAAGAAGGCCCAGGTCAAGCTGCCGGTCCAGCTGACCGCGGGCGCGCACGGCGACTATCTGGTCTCGCTGCGGTACGGCGGCGACGTGCTCGCCGAGCAGCCGTGGGACGTGGGGCGGCCCTGGGGGGTGACGCTCTTCTGGATTCTGCTCGGCGTGGTCGTACCGGCGGCGGTGTTCCGGATCGGGATGGCGGTCGTCGACCGGGTACGGCCGCGCGGGCGCGGCGGCGGCCAGCACGCGCTGCGCCCGCCGCGGTGGACCGTACGGCTGCCGAGGGCGCTGGCGCGGCTCGGCGCGCTCGCGCGGCGGCGTCCGGCCCCCGCGCCGCCGGGTG
>NZ_JBTVYK010000074.1:0-28101 GCF_054788135.1 Streptomyces sp. O3 | reverse complement strand
CCTCACCTCCGTGAGCGGCTGTCCGTTTCCCCGTTGTGGGCATACGTTCCGCAGGGCGGAACGGGTGGGCACAACCCACCGACCCCGGTGACCGGTCTCGCCTGGGCCGCAGGGCGACACCCTCCCCGGAGGGGGACACGGGGCAACCCGTGAAACCAGGGCCCGCAGGGTGATGCCCTCCTCGCGGCGCGGCACTGCGCGATACCGGGCACCGGGGTCACGGGGGTACCCCCGTGACCCGTGGGTGAGGGCGTAGCCCTCACCCACGGATCGGGATGACCGCTGAGACGCGGAAGCCGCCCGCGTCCGTGGGGCCGGACACGAAGACCCCGCCCAGCCCGGTCACCCGCTCCTTCATGCCGACCAGCCCGTTCCCCCCACTCGGCAGCCGCGCGTCATCCGCCGCGGACTCCGGCGCGGCGTCGTTCTCCACCTGCATGGCGACTTCCGACTCGCGGTGCGCCAGCCGGACCCGTACCTTCGCCCCCGGCGCGTGCTTGTGCACATTGGTGAGGCCCTCCTGGATCACCCGGTAGGCCGTCTGCTCGACGTCCGTGCCGTAGGAGCCGGGCTCGCCGTCGACCGAGAGGTCGAGCGCCATCCCGGCGGCACGGGACTGGCCCACCAGTTCCTCCAGGTCGGCCAGGCACGGCCCGTCGTCCTCCTGCGCGCGCGTGGCCGCCGCCGCGGCCGCCACCCCCACCGCGGCGAGCGGCACGGCGGCCGCAGGCGGGGCGGAGGGGGACGCGGGCGCGGTCGCGTCCTGGGTGCGCAGGACGCCGAGCATCTCGCGCAGCTCGGTGAGCGCCTGGCGGCCCATGTCCCCTACTAGCGCGGCGTTCTTGACGGCCTTCTCCGGGTCCTTGCGCGCCACCGCCTGGAGCGCCGCCGCGTGCACCACCATCAGGCTCACCCGGTGGGCGACGACGTCGTGCATCTCGCGCGCGATCCGGGTCCGCTCTTCGTTGCGGGCCCATCCGGCGCGTTCCTCGGCGCGCTCGGCGAGCAGCTGGAGTTCGCGTTCCAGGCTGTCCGCGCGCTCCCTGAGGCTCTCCATCAGCCGTCGCCGCGCGCCCACGTACAGGCCGAACAGCACCGGCGGGGCCGTCACGCCGAGCGACGCCGAGAGCGCGATGAACGGGATGTAGGTCTGGCTGATTTCCAGGACGCCGTCGGCGACGCCCTGGCGGGTCTCCACGAAGGTCACGATGGTGGTGGCGATGACCGACATGCTCGCGAGCACCGCGATGATCCGGCGCGGCGCGTCGGACGCGGCGAGCGTGTAGAGGCCGACCACGGTCAGCAGGATGCTGATGCTGGCCGGGGCCATCGCGATCGAGACCAGCACCACCGGGACCGGCCACCGGCGGCGCAGGACGAGTGTGGCTCCGGCGAGCAGTCCGACGGTCAGCGCGACGGCGACCGGCACGCCGGATCTGCCCGCGAACTCGACGCCGCCGAACGCGCCCTCGGCGGCGGACGCCGTCGCGAGACCGATGTCCAGCGCGGCCCCGCGCCGTCTTTCCCACCACCACGGCCCCCCGGCCGGTTCCTGGTGGTCTACCCCCGTTGTGGTCATGCCTTCCAGCCTACGGGCGGGGGCTCCGTGTTTTCCGGTGGGTTTTCCTCGGGGTCGAGTGTGTGTTCGGCCAGTGTGGTGGGTGGCTTCCGGCCATACCCGTCGCATCGGGGGTGCTCGGTACGGCATAGTGTGTGTGCGGTTCGGCCTGCTGCCCGGTGGGGTGCTGGCCGAGGGCGTTCCATCCCCCGTGGTGTAATTGGCAGCACAGTGGCTTTTGGTGCCATTTGTCCGGGTTCGAGTCCTGGCGGGGGAGCCTGTGGTCAGGGGACTCTTTTCAGGAGGATGAAGCCTCCTGCCTCGGCTGTTTGCGTGTAGCTGGTGTGTGGGTGCAGTCGGGCGGCGTAGGCCGTGGGGTTTTTGAAGCGGCCCGATCTGTTGTCCAGTGCGATGTAGTCCGGTGTGATGTCTTTGGTTCGGCCTACCCAGAAGACGCGGCAGCGTGCGGTGAGTCGGCTGATCGGGCCGATGTTCGCCTCCACCTTCGAGCCGTCGGGTATGCGGTCCAGGAGGCGTTCCGCGGCGGTGACCCGCTCGCTTTTGGTGTAGGTGGCGGGCTCGGCCAGGCGGGCCAGGGGCAGTGTCGTGGTCAGCGCCAGCGACGCGGCGGCGACGGCCGCGGGGAGTTGGCGCGCGTAGGCCCGCAGCCTCGGGCGGGCGCTGTGGGCGCAGCAGGCGATCGCGTCGGCCAGGGCCAGGCTGAGGACCGGCATCAGTACCGCGCTGTAGTGCCAGTCGGTGCCCCAGTAGTGGCTGTCCGACGACAGGAACCGCCAGCCGACGGTCGGCAGCGCGACGATCAGCAGCGGGGAACGCAGCGCCAGCAGTCCGGTCGGCAGCAGCAGCCAGGCGACGGTGCGGAGCTTGGTGCCGACGCCATCGGTGAGACCGCTGCCGCCGTCGACCTTGGTCCAGTAGTCGTACGCGCCCGACGTGTTGAAGGCCGGGATCAGGACGGTGAAGGTGAGCAGCGCGGCGATCGCGCCGAATAGCGTCACACCGATCGCGTACGGCGGGACGCGAGGGGCGGTGCGTCGGGCGCGTACCGCCACGACCAGGGCTATCGCGGCCGTGGTCGCCCCGAGGTCCTCCTTGACCAGCACCAGCGGCAGGGCCCAGCACAGGGCGGCGCGCCAGCGCTCGCGCAGGACGGCCTCCAGGGCGAAGGCGATCATCGGGACGGCGAAGCAGATCTCGTGGAAGTCGAAGTCGACGGCGCGCTGGATGCCCCACGACAGGCCGTACGCGGTCCCCAGCGCGAGCCCGCGCGCCGGGCCGAGCAGCCGGGTCGCGGCGCGGGTGACCGGTACGGCGGACAGCGCGAGCAGCGCGGCCTGCGCGAGCAGCAGCGTGAGAGGGGAGGGGAAGAGCCGGTAGGCGGGGGCGAGCAGCGCGGTGACGGGGCTGAAGTGGTCGCCGAGTATGTGCGCGCCGGGGCCCTTGAGGTCGGCTATGGGCGCTTGGAGGTGCGCGTAGCCGCGTATCGCCTGCTCGAATATGCCCAGATCCCAGGACATGGTCCGCAGCTGCCGGAAGCGGCTCACCGAGATCACGCTGTACGCCGCGAACAGGGCGGCGGCCAGTGTGTACGGGGCCAGGGAGTGGGTGGGGTGCGCCGCTGGCCCGGATGTGCCGGACGGGTCGGGGGCCGCGGCGCGGGGTGGCGCGCTCTGGGCGCTGGTCATGAGGGGAGACCTTAGTGCTTGTGTTCGATGTGCTCGAATTTCTGTGCGGGTCTGGTGCGGGTGACGCGCGTGCGGGGTGCGGGTGGCGGTGTCCCGGTGGCTGTCGGTGGGACGTCGTAGGCTGGGAGCCCCGGCCCGTTCGACGTGTCGGGCGGCTCGCGTTGCCTCCTGCCGCTCGTATGCCTCGGCTCGCCTGGGTCTTTTCTTTTGCCTCCTGGACGGAAACGCCTTCATGAGCCTGCACGGTCTGCTCGACGCCGTCGTCAAGGACGCCGCACTCGCCGAAGCGGTGCAGGCCGCCCAAGACGGCAACCGCATGCACGTCGACCTGGTCGGCCCGCCCGCCGCCCGGCCCTTCGCCGTCGCCGCGCTGGCCCGCGACGCCGAGCGGCCGGTGCTGGCCGTGACGGCCACCGGGCGGGAGGCGGAGGACCTCGCCGCCGCGCTGCGCTCGCTGCTGCCGCCGGACACGGTCGCCGAGTACCCGTCCTGGGAGACCCTGCCGCACGAGCGTCTTTCGCCGCGCTCGGACACCGTCGGCCGCCGCCTCGCCGTGCTGCGCAGACTGACCCACCCGAGCACCGACGACCCGGAGACCGGCCCGGTGTCGGTGGTCGTGGCCCCGGTGCGCTCGGTGCTCCAGCCGCAGGTCAAGGGGCTGGGCGAGCTGGAGCCCGTCAGTCTGCGGCAGGGCGCGTCGGCGGACCTGGGGGAGATCGTCGAGGCGCTCGCGGCCGCCGCGTACGCGCGCGTGGAGCTGGTCGAGAAGCGCGGCGAGTTCGCGGTGCGCGGCGGCATCCTGGACGTCTTCCCGCCGACCGAGGAACACCCGCTGCGGATTGAGTTCTGGGGCGACGAGGTTGAGGAGATTCGCTACTTCAAGGTCGCCGACCAGCGTTCTTTGGAGGTCGCCGAGCACGGTCTGTGGGCGCCGCCCTGCCGTGAGCTGCTGCTGACCGATGACGTACGGGAACGGGCCGCGGCCCTGGCCGAGCGGCACCCGGAGCTCGGCGAGCTGCTCGGCAAGATCGCCGAGGGCATCGCGGTCGAGGGCATGGAGTCGCTGGCTCCGGTGCTGGTCGACGACATGGAGTTGCTGCTCGATGTGCTGCCCGAGGGCAGTATGGCCGTGGTCTGCGACCCCGAGCGGGTGCGGACCCGCGCCGCCGACCTGGTGGCCACCAGCCAGGAGTTCCTCCAGGCCAGCTGGGCGGCGACGGCGGGCGGCGGCGAGGCCCCGATCGATGTGGGCGCGGCCTCGCTGTGGGGGATCGCCGATGTCCGCGACCGGGCCCGTGAGCTGGGCATGATGTGGTGGTCCGTGTCGCCGTTCGCCGCTGACGGCGAGTTCGCCGAGTTCGGGGACTTCGTCGAGGCGGACACCCTCAAGCTCGGGATGCGCGCCCCGGAGACGTACCGCGGCGACACCGCGCGCGCCCTGGCCGACGCCAAGCAGTGGAACGCCGACGGCTGGCGCACGGTCTTCGTCACCGAGGCGCACGGACCGGCCGCCCGCACCGTCGAGATGCTCGGCAACGAAGGGATCGCCGCCCGCCAGGACGCCGACCTCGCGGAGATCTCCCCGTCCGTCGTCCATGTGGCCTGCGGCTCCATCGAGTACGGGTTCGTCGACCCGGCGCTCAAGGTCGCCGTGCTCACCGAGACCGACCTGACCGGGCAGCGGGCGGCGGGCAAGGACGGCACCCGGATGCCCGCCCGGCGCCGTAAGACCATCGACCCGCTCACCCTGGAGCCGGGCGACTACATCGTCCACGAGCAGCACGGCGTCGGCCGGTACATCGAGATGGTGCAGCGCACCGTGCAGGGCGCCACGCGCGAGTACCTGGTCGTCGAGTACGCCCCCGCCAAGCGCGGCCAGCCAGGTGACCGGCTCTACATCCCCACCGACCAGCTGGAGCAGATCACCAAGTACGTCGGCGGCGAGGCCCCGTCCATGCACCGCCTCGGCGGCGCCGACTGGACCAAGACCAAGGCCCGCGCCAAGAAGGCGGTCAAGGAGATCGCGGCCGATCTGATCAAGCTGTACTCCGCGCGGATGGCCGCGCCGGGCCACACCTTCGGCCCGGACACGCCCTGGCAGCGCGAGCTGGAGGACGCCTTCCCGTACGCCGAGACGCCCGACCAGCTGACCACCATCGCCGAGGTCAAGGAGGACATGGAGAAGTCGGTTCCGATGGACCGGCTGATCTGCGGAGACGTCGGTTACGGCAAGACCGAGATCGCGGTGCGGGCCGCCTTCAAGGCGGTCCAGGACGGCAAGCAGGTCGCGGTGCTCGTGCCTACCACCTTGCTGGTGCAGCAGCACTTCGGGACGTTCTCGGAGCGGTACGCGCAGTTCCCGGTCGCGGTGCGGGCGCTGTCCCGCTTCCAGACGGAGACCGAGTCCAAGGCGACCCTGGAGGGGCTGCGGGACGGCTCCGTCGACATCGTCATCGGCACCCACCGGCTGTTCTCGTCCGAGACCAGGTTCAAGGACCTGGGCCTGGTCATCGTCGACGAGGAGCAGCGGTTCGGCGTGGAGCACAAGGAGCAGTTGAAGAAGCTCCGGGCCAACGTCGACGTGCTGACGATGTCGGCCACCCCCATTCCTCGTACGCTCGAGATGGCGGTCACCGGCATCCGCGAGATGTCCACCATCACCACGCCGCCCGAGGAGCGGCACCCGGTGCTGACCTTCGTCGGGCCGTACGAGGAGAAGCAGATCGGCGCCGCGGTCCGCCGTGAACTGCTGCGCGAGGGCCAGGTCTTCTACATCCACAACCGGGTCGAGTCCATCGACCGCGCGGCCGCCCGGCTGCGCGACATCATCCCCGAGGCGCGGATCGCCACGGCGCACGGCCAGATGTCCGAACAGGCCCTGGAACAGGTGGTCGTCGACTTCTGGGAGAAGAAGTTCGACGTGCTGGTGTCGACCACGATCGTCGAGTCCGGCATCGACATCTCCAACGCCAACACCCTGATCGTCGAGCGCGGCGACAACTTCGGCCTCTCCCAGCTGCACCAGCTGCGCGGACGCGTGGGGCGCGGACGGGAGCGCGGCTACGCGTACTTCCTCTACCCGCCGGAGAAGCCGCTCACCGAGACCGCGCACGAACGGCTCGCCACCATCGCCCAGCACACCGAGATGGGCGCGGGCATGTACGTGGCGATGAAGGACCTGGAGATCCGCGGCGCGGGCAACCTGCTCGGCGGCGAGCAGTCGGGGCATATCGCGGGCGTCGGCTTCGACCTGTACGTACGGATGGTGGGCGAGGCCGTCGCCGACTACCGCAAGTCGCTGGAGAGCGGGGAGGCCGAGGAGGAGCCGCCGCTGGAGGTCAAGATCGAGCTGCCGGTCGACGCGCACGTCCCGCACGACTACGCGCCCGGCGAGCGGCTGCGCCTGGCCGCCTACCGGTCCATCGCCTCCGCGAACAGCGAGGCGGACATCGCGTCCGTACGTGAGGAACTCACCGACCGCTACGGCAAGTTGCCCGAACCGGTGGAGAACCTGCTGCTGGTGGCGGGGCTGCGGATGCTCGCGCGGGCGTGCGGAGTCGGCGAGATCGTGCTCCAGGGCGCCAACATCCGGTTCGCGCCGGTGGAGTTGCGCGAGTCCCAGGAACTCCGCCTCAAGCGCCTCTATCCGGGCACGGTCATCAAGCCCGCCAACCACCAGCTCCTGGTGCCGCGCCCGAAGACGGCGAAGGTCGGCGGAAAGCCGCTGGTCGGGCGCGAACTGCTGGCCTGGACTGGCGAGTTCCTGACGACGATCCTGGGGTCGTAGCGCGGCGGGTTGATTTTGCTGGCCGCCGAACTCGACGCCGTCGAGGCGCTGGTGTCCTTCGCGGGGGTCGGCGCGGCCCCGACGCGTGGGAGGCGGCCCGCCAGCGGCTCGCCGCGCGCGGCCTGGTGGACGAGGCGGGCGCGGCGACCGAGGCGGGCCGTGCGCTGCGGGCCGATGTGGAGCGCCGCACGGACGCGGCCTGAGGCGGCTGCTCGTCTGGGCTGGCCGCCCTGGCTATTCTTCCGTCTTCTTCTGCCGGTCGATGCCCATGGCGTCCTTCGCCGCGTCCTGAGCCTTGTCGACCTGGTCCTTGTACTTGTTGTCGGTCTTCTTGTCGATCATGTCGCCCGCGCGGTCCACGGCTGCTTCGCCCATGTGGAGCTTGCTCTTGAGCTTGTCCATGAGGCCCATTCCCAGGGCTCCTTTCCGAGGTGGCGGGGTGGATATGCGGATGTGGAGATATCGGGACACGCTGTGCTTATCCACCCGTATCTCCTCTGACGATACGCCCGGTCGGCGCGGCGCGCCCGTGGGTGTCCGGCGCATCGCGTCGCACCGCCTCGCATCGCGCGCGTACCCGCGACTCTCTCCGAATCGTTGGTCGAATCAGTGGCCGAACCCCCGGCCACTGCATACCATCGATCACCGCAAGGCCCGCTTGTGCACAGCCGCACAATCTCGCCGTTCCGCCGCCGGGAGGCCCCTTTGCACCGCCGCAGTCGCACCGCGCTCTCCGTATCCGCCGCGCTCCTCGTGGCGGCCCCACTCCTGGCCGCCTGCGGCAGCGAAGCCCATCCGGGCGCGGCGGCCGTGGTCGGCGGCGAGCGGATCACCGTCGCCCAGCTGGAGGGCCGGGTGAACGAACTGCGGGACGCCCAGCGCGCGGTGACCTCGAACGACGAGGAGTACGCCGACCTCCTCAAGGCCCAGTGCGACGCCGCGCTCCGGATGCAGCAGCCGCAGTCCTGCGACCTGGCGCGGGTGACCCTGAACACGATGGTGTTCGACCAGGTATTCGAGAAGGCGGCCCAGGACGCCGGGGTCGTCGTGACCCGCAAGGAGGTGCAGACCCGGCGCGCCGCGCAGGAGAAGCAGCTGGGCGGCCCCGAGGGTCTGCGGCGCGCCGCGCTGCGCGGGAACGTCGCCCCCGGACAGCTCGACGCCACCCTCCGTACCCAGCTCCAGATCCAGAAGCTCAACCAGAAGCTGGGTGACGCCGGGTTCGGCGAGGCCGTCATCAAGGCGTCCGACGCGCTCGACATCGACCTCAACCCGCGTTACGGCACCTGGAACATCCGCGAGAACGGCCGCGTCGACGCCGACACCCCGTGGCTGCGCGAGGTGACGTCCCGCTCGGAGACCGACGCGCGGACATAGCGGCGGACATAGCCGCGGACGGAGTCGGCGCGGCGGGAGTCGGCGGGGGCCTGGTGGGGGCCCGGCGGGGTTGTCAGTGGGGTGGGTTACGTTCGAGAGGTGAACGCCTCGAAGGACTCGTCAGGCCCGATGGACCCGACCCCCGCACGGGACCCGCGCCCCGCGCCGGACCCGGCCGCGCCCGGCCGCGTCCTGCTGCTCACCACCAGCCACCGGGTCGCCCCCGGCCTGCTGTCCTGGCCCGCCTGGCAGGCGCTGCGCGCCGCCGACGAGGTGCTCTGCGCCGACCCGGACCATCCGCAGCTGCCCTACCTGCGTGAGGCCGGTGTCGCCGTCGAGCACGCGGCCCCCACCGCGCAGGAGCTGGTCGACCGGTGCGCGGGCGGCCGCACGGTGGTCGTGGTGGCCACCGGCGAGGGCGACCCCGCGCTGACCGACGGGCTCGCCCGCCTCGCGGGCTCGGGCCGGGTCCGGATGCCCGCCCTGGAGCTGCTGCCCGCCTCGTACGACCTGCCCGGTGCCCGCCTGCTCGACCTGGTCCAGGTCATGGACCGCATCCGCGCCGAGTGCCCGTGGTCCTCGCAGCAGACCCACGAGGGCCTGGCGAAGTACGGCATCGAGGAGGCGTACGAACTCGTCGAGGCGATCGAGACCGGCGACCGCGCCGAACTCCGCGAAGAGCTCGGCGACGTCCTGCTCCAGGTCGTCTTCCACGCCCGGATCGCCGAGGGGGACCCCGACGAGCCCTTCTCCGTCGACGACGTCGCGGGCGGCATCGTCGGCAAGCTGATCCACCGCCACCCCCATGTCTTCGGCGACGACACCGCCGAGACCCCGGACGAGGTGCGCGAGCACTGGCTGCGCACCAAGGCCGCGGAGAAGCAGCGGGACTCGGTGACGGACGGCGTGCCGCTCGGCCAGCCGGGCCTGGCCCTGGCCGCCAAGCTCGCCTCGCGGGTGCGGACGGCGGGCCTGGACGCCCCTCTGCCGACCGGCGACGGCATCGGGTACGAACTGCTGGCGCTCGCGGTACGCGCGGAGGCCGACGGCGTCGACCCGGAGGCCGCGCTGCGGGCCGCCGCCCGCGCCTACCGCGACACGATCCGGGCGGCGGAGGGACAGGCGTGACCACCGCACCCGTCCCGCCGACTCCGGACCCGCCCGCGCCGGTCGGGCAGGGCCCCGAGCAGGGCCCCAAGCCCGAGCTGTTCAGCTGGGAGTTCGCCACCGACCCGTACCCCGCCTACGCCTGGCTGCGCGAGCACGCCCCCGTGCACCGCACCCGGCTGCCCAGCGGTGTGGAGGCCTGGCTCGTCACCCGGTACGCGGACGCCAAGCAGGCGCTCGCCGACCAGCGACTCAGCAAGAACCCGGCGCACCACGACGAGCCCGCGCACGCCAAGGGCAAGACCGGCATCCCCGGTGAGCGCAAGGCCGAGCTGATGACCCATCTGCTCAATATCGACCCGCCGGACCACACCCGGCTGCGGCGCTTGGTGTCCAAGGCGTTCACGCCGCGCCGGATCGCCGAGTTCGCGCCGCGAGTGCAGGAGCTGACGGACCAGTTCGTCGACGCCTTCGCCGCGAAGGGCGAGGCCGACCTGATCCACGAGTTCGCCTTTCCGCTCCCCATCTACGCGATCTGCGACCTGCTCGGCGTCCCGCGCGAGGACCAGGACGACTTCCGGGACTGGGCCGGGATGATGATCCGGCACGGCGGGGGGCCGAGGGGTGGCGTCGCCCGCTCGGTGAAGAAGATCCGCGGCTACCTCGCCGAACTGATCCACCGCAAGCGCGAGAATCCGGGCGACGACCTCATCTCCGGGCTCATCAAGGCCAGCGACCACGGCGAGCACCTGACCGAGAACGAGGCGGCGGCGATGTGTTTCGTGCTGCTGTTCGCCGGTTTCGAGACCACCATCAACCTCATCGGCAACGGCGTGCACACGCTGTTCCACCACCCCGAGCAGCGCGCGCTCCTCCAGGAGTCGCTGCGGCGCGGTGAGCGCGGACTCCTGGAGACCGGGGTCGAGGAACTGCTGCGCTACGACGGCCCGGTCGAGCTGGCCACCTGGCGGTTCGCCACCGAGTCGCTCAGTATCGGCGGCCAGGCGATCGCCGCCGGTGACCCGGTGCTCGTGGTGCTCGCCGCCGCCGACCGCGACCCGGCGCGCTTCGCCGAGCCGGACACGCTCGACCTCGCCCGCCGCGACAACCAGCACCTCGGGTACGGCCACGGCATCCACTACTGCCTCGGCGCCCCGCTCGCCCGACTGGAGGGCCAGATCGCCCTGGCGACCCTGCTGACCCGCCTCCCCGACCTCCAGCTCGCCGTGCCGGAGGAGGAGTTGCGGTGGCGCGGCGGCCTCATCATGCGCGGCCTGCGCAAGCTCCCCGTCTCCTTCACCCCCGAGACCGCGTCTGACGCACCGTCAAGCCTGTGATGGTTGTGTGATCTCCGCTGTACCGACTTGTGACAAGCGTTCGAGTGCGGCTACGTTCACCGTTCGACTCAACTGTCGCTCAGCCGTGTAGTCGCGCGAAAGGCAATCGCATGCTCTCCGGGAACGGCCGTCACCGACGGCCCCGTCAGGCTCCGGCTCTTGTCGTCGCGGCGGGGGTGACCGGATCGGCCATCGCCATCCCGCTGCTCGGCGCATCCGGCGCGAGCGCCGCCGACACGTCCACCTGGGACGCGCTCGCCGCGTGCGAGAGCGGCGGCATGTGGAGCGCCGACATGGGCAACGGGTATTACGGCGGGCTGCAGTTCTCGCAGAAGGACTGGGAGGCGTACGGCGGTCTGGACTACGCGCCGCGCGCCGACCTGGCCAGTCGCTCGCAGCAGATAGCCGTCGCCGAGAAGGTGCTCGCCGCGCAGGGTCCTGACGCCTGGGGTACGTGTGCGCCGATCGCCGGTCTTGAACAGGGCGGCGAGACGCCCGACGTGGATCCGGGGCCGAGCGCCGACTCCACTCCGCCCACGTCCGGCTCGTCCGGCTCGTCCGGCTCGTCCGGGTCGGGGTCTGGCGCGGGGGCTGGGTCCGGCTCGTCCCAGCCGTCGGGGTCGTCCTCCGGGTCGCCTGAGCCGTCCGCGTCGCCGGACGTCGATTCCGCGGACTCCTCGCCGTCCTCCGACTCTTCGGGCGAGGCGTCGGGTGAGTCGTCGGGCGAGGCGTCGGGCGAGTCGTCGGGCGAGTCGTCCGGTACGGCGTCGGGTGACGCGTCGGGCGAAGGTGACGAAACCGGCGTAGGCGGCGAAATCGGCGAAACCGGCGCCAGCGGCGCGGAGGGTGAGCCGGGCGGATCTCCGGGGAGCGGATCCTCTTCGTCTGACGTGTCGTCCGGTGAATCAGGGGAGTCCGATTCATCTGACTCACCCGACTCACCCGAATCGTCTGATTCACCGGATTCGACGGACTCGTCCGCTTCGGCCGCTGAGTCCCCCGAGTCCCCCGAGGCTTCGGAGTCCGAAGAGCCCGCAGGCTCCGCCGAGTCGCCCGCCGACGGCTCGGGCCGCCACCGTGGCGCGCCCGCCCCGGAGGAGCTGTCCGACGGGCGCGAGACCGACGGCTCGGGGCGGCACGCCTCCCGCGGCGACGCCGACCGCACCGCCGCCGAAGGCCCTTACACCGTGCGGCCCGGTGACAACCTGTCGGCGATCGCCGACAGTCACGGACTTGACGGCGGATGGTCCGAGCTCTACTCGGACAACAAGCAGGTCGTGGGCGAGGACCCCGACCTGATCCGTCCCGGCCAAAGCCTCGATCTGGGCGAAAAGTGACGGCAGTTCGGGGTGAATGTCCGAGTTAAAGGGGCATTGCCGTAAGTGAGAGATGGGTCTCAATGGCCCCGATCGCCTTGGTGTTGAGGCCGGGGCCGTGTTTACCGTCGTGACCGCTCGCCACTGGTGAGCCCCGATGGCCGTCACGCCGAATCCTGCCGACGGCCGTACGGGAACAGTCGTCGCGTAACGCGCCGTAGGCAGGAGCGGGGGACCCAAGGTTCGTGCCGGGTCCGGCCCTTGAGAGAGGGCGGGACCGGCTTGGGGTGAAGCCGTACGGGGACGCGGAAGCTCCGTACGGCCGGGCAGCTCACAGCCCGAACCCGACAGCTCACCTCGCAGGCGTCGGTGAGGGGATCACTCATGCTGTTTTCCGGCAAGGGCAAGCACCGTCGTCCGTCCAAGGCCACCCGGATCGCCACCGCCGCCGGTGTCACCGGCGCCGCCGTGGCCGTCCCGCTGATGGGCGCGACCGGCGCGCAGGCCGCCACCGCCTCCGAGTGGGACAAGGTCGCCCAGTGCGAGTCCGGCGGCAACTGGTCGATCAACACCGGCAACGGCTACTACGGCGGTCTGCAGTTCTCGGCCTCCACCTGGGCCGCGTACGGCGGCACGCAGTACGCCTCGACCGCCGACCAGGCCACCAAGGCGCAGCAGATCGAGATCGCCGAGAAGGTCCTGGCGGGCCAGGGCAAGGGCGCCTGGCCGAGCTGCGGCGTCGGCCTGAGCAACGCCCCGTACAGCGGCGGCGGCCAGCAGTCGACGCAGCAGCAGAGCACCCCGAGCGCCCCGGCCGCCTCGCAGCAGTCGGCGCCCCAGCAGGAGCAGTCGACGCAGACGCGGCCCAAGCGGGAGCAGCCCAAGCAGGCCGCCCCGAAGTCCGAGGCTCCCAAGGCCGAGGCCCGGTCTGAGGCCCCCAAGGCCTCGCGCAGCGCCAAGAGCGCCAAGAGCGCCAAGACCGTCGAGACCCCGGCCGGTAAGACGGTCAAGAAGGGCGACGGCGAGTATGAGGTCAAGTCCGGCGACACCCTCTCCGAGATCGCCGAGGTGCACGACGTCAAGGGCGGCTGGCGCAGCCTGCACGAGCTGAACAAGGACATCGTCGAGGACGCCGACTTCATCTATCCGGGCCAGCAGCTGCACCTCAGCTGACCTCCCTCGGCGCCCCCGGACCACCCCGCCCCGGCGCGCGTACCCCCGTGCGCGCCGGGGCGGGGCTGTGTGCCGGGCCTTTTTGTTTCTCTAAGAAACAATCTATGCTCGGGGTGTCCATGGTCCGGTCGGTCGGCTGGCCGATGCCGCCGAGGCGGTTAGGCTCGTGTCGCAAGGCCATAGAGACCTCGCACTTCTAGCGTCACATCCCAGAAGGAGATGCTCGTGCCGTCCATCGACGTCGTCGTAGCCCGGGAAATCCTGGACTCCCGAGGCAACCCCACGGTCGAGGTCGAGGTCGGCCTCGACGACGGCAGCACCGGTCGTGCCGCCGTTCCCTCCGGTGCCTCCACCGGTGCTTTCGAGGCCATCGAACTCCGCGACGGCGACCCGAGCCGTTACCTCGGCAAGGGCGTCGAGAAGGCCGTCCTGGCCGTCATCGAGCAGATCGGCCCGGAGCTCGTCGGCTACGACGCCACCGAGCAGCGCCTGATCGACCAGGCCATGTTCGACCTGGACGCCACCGACAACAAGGGCTCGCTCGGCGCCAACGCCATCCTCGGCGTCTCGCTGGCCGTCGCGCACGCCGCCTCCGAGGCCTCCGACCTGCCGCTCTTCCGTTACCTGGGCGGCCCCAACGCGCACCTGCTGCCGGTGCCGATGATGAACATCCTGAACGGCGGCTCGCACGCCGACTCCAACGTGGACATCCAGGAGTTCATGATCGCCCCGATCGGCGCGGAGTCCTTCTCCGAGGCCCTGCGCTGGGGCGCCGAGGTCTACCACACCCTCAAGAAGGTGCTGAAGGACAAGGGCCTGGCCACCGGCCTCGGCGACGAGGGCGGCTTCGCCCCGAACCTGGGCTCCAACCGCGAGGCCCTGGACCTGATCATCGAGGCTGTCAAGCAGGCCGGTTACGCCCCCGGCCAGCAGATCGCCCTCGCCCTCGACGTCGCCGCCTCCGAGTTCTACAAGGACGGCAAGTACCAGTTCGAGGGCAAGGAGCGCTCCGCCGCCGAGATGACCGAGTACTACGAGGAGCTCGTCGCCTCGTACCCGCTCGTCTCCATCGAGGACCCGCTGTTCGAGGACGACTGGGCGGGCTGGAAGGTTCTGACCTCGAAGCTCGGCGACAAGGTGCAGATCGTCGGCGACGACCTGTTCGTCACCAACCCGGAGCGCCTGGGCCGCGGCATCGAGGAGGACGCCGCCAACGCCCTGCTGGTCAAGGTCAACCAGATCGGCTCGCTGACCGAGACCCTGGACGCCGTCGAGCTCGCCCAGCGCAACGGCTTCAAGTGCATGATGTCCCACCGCTCCGGCGAAACCGAGGACGTCACCATCGCCGACCTGGCCGTCGCCACCAACTGCGGCCAGATCAAGACCGGCGCCCCGGCCCGCTCCGAGCGCGTCGCCAAGTACAACCAGCTGCTGCGCATCGAGGAGATCCTCGACGACGCCGCGGTGTACGCGGGCCGCTCCGCCTTCCCGCGCTTCAAGGGCTGACGCCCGCGACGGCCGAAGCCTTCGGCGGCTGACGCCTTCAGGGCCCAAGGGCCCGTCGTCCGTACGTCCCCGTACCCGGTCCCGTACCGTGTGCGGGGACGTACGTACGTGAGAGCGGACGCGGAGTCGGCGCGGCGGCAGCGGGGAGGCGGGACCATGGCAGGGAACCGGGACCGGTTCTCCACCACCACCAGACTGCGGCTGCTCGGCGAGCAGACCGCGGCCCGTGTCTACCGTTCGCAGACCAAGCGCCAGGCCCGCCGCTCCCGGCTCACCGGCCGGGCCGCGCTGCTCGCGCTGGTGGTCTGCTCGATAGTGGTCGCGCTCGCCTATCCCATGCGGCAGTACGTCGCCCAGCGCGCCGACATCGCCGAGCAGGAGCGGCTGCTGCGGGACGCCAAGGAGCAGACCGAGAAGCTGCGGGACGCCAAGGCGCGCTGGCAGGACGACGCGTATGCGGAGCGCCAGGCCCGCGAGCGGCTGCACATGGTGCGGCCGGGCGAGACCGCCTTCACGGTGCCCGACCTGGGTGGCGCGGACCGGCGCCGGGCCGACCAGAGCAAGGCGGACCGCCCCTGGTATACCAACCTCTTCGACGGCGTCGACAAGGTCGACCGCGTGAGCCGCAGCACCACGGGCGAGTAGAGAGTCAGCCCGCCCTCCCCGTAACTCCCTCCACCCCCCTTTCCCAGAGAGAAAACACCGCAGGCATGCAAACGCCCCCGCCGCCCACCCCGCGCACCGAGCCGACCGACGCCGACGTGGCGGCCTTCAAGGAGCAGCTCGGCCGCCCGCCGCGTGGTCTGCGGGCCATCGCGCACCGCTGCCCGTGCGGGCAGCCGGACGTCGTGGAGACGGCCCCGCGGCTGCCGGACGGCACGCCCTTTCCGACGCTGTACTACCTGACCTGCCCGCGGGCCGCGTCGGCGATCGGCACGCTGGAGGCAGGCGGGGTCATGAAGGAGATGACCGAGCGGCTGGCCGCCGACCCCGAACTGGCCGCCGCGTACCGCGCGGCGCACGAGGACTACATCCGCCGCCGCGACGAGATCGAGGAGCTGACGGGCTTCCCGAGCGCGGGCGGCATGCCGGACCGCGTGAAGTGTCTGCACGTCTTGGTCGGCCACTCGCTGGCCGCGGGCCCCGGCGTGAACCCGCTGGGCGACGAGGCGCTCGCGATGCTGCCCGAGTGGTGGACCAAGGGCCCCTGCGTCACGCCGTGCGTGCCCGGAGCGGAAGCCGACGCGGAATCCGCCCCCGCAACCGAAGCCGAGGGAGAGGGAGAGGGAGAGGGAGAGGCTCGATGACTACTCGCGTCGCCGCCATCGACTGCGGTACGAACTCGATCCGGCTGCTCGTCGCCGACGTCGCTCCCGACACCGGTGAACTGACCGACCTGGACCGCCGGATGCGGATCGTCCGGCTCGGCCAGGGTGTGGACAAGACCGGACGGCTCGCCGCGGACGCGCTGGACCGCACCTTCGACGCCTGCCGTGAGTACGCCGCGGTGATCAAGGAACTCGGTGCCGAGCGGCTCCGCTTCGTCGCGACGTCGGCGTCACGGGACGCCGAGAACCGTGCGGAGTTCGTCAGCGGCGTGCTGGAGATCCTGGGAGTGGAACCCGAGGTGATCACCGGTGACCAGGAGGCCGAGTTCTCCTTCACCGGGGCCACGAAGGGGCTCGCGGGCCGGATGCATCTGCCCAAGCCGTATCTGGTCGTGGACATCGGCGGCGGTTCCACCGAGCTGGTCGTCGGCGAGGAGCACGTACAGGCCGCCCGGTCCGTCGACATCGGCTGTGTGCGGATGACCGAGCGTCACCTGGTACGCGACGGAGTCGTCACCGACCCGCCGACGCCGGCCCAGGTCGCCGCCATACGCGCCGACATCGACGCCGCCATCGACGAGGCCGAGCGCACGGTGCCGCTCGCCGAGGCGCGGACGCTGGTGGGCCTGGCCGGGTCGGTCACCACGGTGGCCGGGATCGCGCTGGGCCTCCCCGCGTACGACTCCACCGCGATCCACCACTCCCGTATCCCGTACGAGCAGGTCGCCGAGATCTCGGCGCGCCTGCTGAACGCCACGCACGCCGAGCGGGCCGCGATCGGCGTGATGCATCCGGGCCGGGTCGATGTGATCGCCGCGGGCACGCTCGTACTCCTCGCGATCATGGAGCGCACGGGCGCCGCCGAGGTCGTCGTGAGCGAGCACGACATCCTCGACGGGATCGCCCACGCCGTCGCGTCCGAGGTCGAGCGGGGCGTCTGACACCGGCGAGGCCGCTGACGGCTCGTCCGATTGGGTGCGATTTACCGATGTTCATCCCGTAATACGAATATCAGCCTCCTTGTCCGATAGGACTGTTCTGAATTCATTCAGGCCGCTTTGGGTGGCTGGACGGGAGGACTAGCGTGGAACGATTGAGAGGCCGGGCTACGCGAGTGGCACTGGCTGTCGGGGTGCTCTCCAGCATGACCATCGGGGTCGGGGTGGGGCTGGCGACGGCCTCGCCCTCGGCCGTCAGTACCGGTATGTACAACCGGAGTTTCGTCTTCACCGACCCCTGCAAGGCGCCGTGGCCCTTCGGGTCCGGAGGCGACAAGGGGTACGGGCAGGAGGAGGGGTCGGGGCACGGCAAGCCGCCGCACGGCTGCGACTCGCCGAAGCCGCCGTCGAAGGATGTGCCGATGCCTCCGATGCCTCCGATGCCGAAGTTGCCTCCTGTGCCTGAGGTGACGGTCCCGATGCCTCCGATGCCTACGCTGCCGGAGATTCCGCCGCCAGGGCCCACGAAGCCGCCGAAGCCCACGAAGCCGCCGAAGCCCACGCCGACGGATACGCCCACGCCGACGGATACGCCGACGCCGACGGATACGCCGACGCCGACGGATACGCCGACGCCGACGGATACGCCGACGCCGACGGATACGCCGACGCCGACGGATACGCCGACGCCGACGGATACGCCGACGCCGACGGATACGCCGACGCCCACGGACACGCCGACGCCCACGGACACGCCCACCCCCACCAAGCCCCCCGAGCTGCCGGAGACCGGTGCCTCCTCCGGGCAGCTGGCAGCGCTGGGCGCCGCCAGCCTGGGGATGATCCTCGCCGGAGCTGGCGTGCTGGTCGTGCGGCGCCGACGCGGCAGCGGCAGCAGTAGCGGTAGCGGCACTATCTAAGGAGCTGGCGGGCTAGCCCCTTCGGATCGTCGCCATGGGCGGCCTCTCCGGCATTCAAGCCACGGAGGGGCCGCCTTCGACATGTCCCGCGCGAAAAACTTCGTGAAGTTCTTCACAAGGAAAAGGCTCCCCTGGGGCGAATCTGGAGCCCCCAGCGCCCGATCCGGCTGCCCGAAGGGTCCCCGCGTCTGGATCAGGGACCCCCTGCGGGGTCGGTCCGCGCCCGCGCCGAATCCCCGCCCCCGGCCCGCGTTCACGCCCCGGAGCTGCCAGGATGGCCAGTTCGGCGGGCGTCTCAACGGTCGCGCGGTGCCCGGAGGTTCCCACGCCGGGCCATGATCTGCGTCACGCGGGCCGCGTAGTGTAGCAGAGACCCCCTAGACCCTTGTGAAGGGGCTCACGAGCGACCCCTGAGTAGGGGGTGGATACTCGATGGCATGAGCACCACGGAGCGTCCCAGGATCCTCGTTGTAGGCGGTGGGTACGTAGGCCTGTACGCAGCTCGTCGCATTCTGAAGAAGATGCGCTACGGGGAGGCGACCGTCACGGTCGTCGACCCTCGCTCGTACATGACGTACCAGCCCTTCCTCCCCGAAGCCGCCGCCGGAAGCATCTCGCCGCGTCACGTCGTCGTCCCACTGCGACGCGTGCTGCCCAAGGCCGAGGTGCTCACCGGTCGGGTCACCACGATTGACCAGGACCGCAAGGTCGCCTCGATCACCCCGCTCGTGGGCGAGGCGTACGAACTGCCCTTCGACTACCTGGTCATCGCGCTCGGCGCGATCTCCCGTACCTTCCCGATCCCCGGCCTCGCCGAGCAGGGCATCGGAATGAAGGGCATCGAGGAGTCCATCGGCCTGCGCAACCACGTACTCGAACAGCTCGACAAGGCCGACTCGACGACCGACGAGGAGGTTCGCCGCAAGGCGCTGACCTTCGTCTTCGTCGGCGGTGGCTTCGCTGGCGCGGAGACCATAGGCGAGGTCGAGGACATGGCCCGCGACGCCGCGAAGTACTACAACAACGTGAAGCGCGAGGACATGCGCTTCGTCCTCGTGGACGCCGCGGACAAGATCCTTCCCGAGGTCGGCCCCAAGCTCGGCCAGTACGGCAAGGAGCACCTGGAGAGCCGCGGGGTCGAGGTCCACCTCTCCACCTCCATGGAGTCCTGCGTCGACGGCCACGTGGTGCTGAAGAACGGCCTTGAGGTCGACTCCAACACCATCGTCTGGACCGCCGGTGTGAAGCCGAACCCGGCGCTGGCCCGCTACGGCCTGCCGCTCGGCCCGCGCGGCCACGTCGACACCCAGGCCACCCTCCAGGTGCAGGGCACCGACTACATCTGGGCCGCGGGCGACAACGCCCAGGTCCCGGACCTGGTCGGCCGCGCCGCTGGCAACGAGAACGCCTGGTGCCCGCCGAACGCCCAGCACGCGCTGCGCCAGGCCAAGGTGCTCGGCGACAACGTGGTCTCCGGCATGCGCGGCTTCCCGCAGCAGGAGTACAAGCACGCCAACAAGGGCGCGGTCGCCGGGCTCGGCCTGCACAAGGGCGTGGCGATGATCGTCGTCGGCAAGATGAAGCTCAAGTTCAAGGGCCGTCTCGCCTGGTACCTGCACCGTGGCTACCACGGCATGGCCATGCCGACCTTCAACCGCAAGATCCGTGTCTTCGCCGACTGGACGCTCGCGGTGTTCCTGAAGCGCGAGGTCGTCTCGCTCGGCGCGATGGAGTCGCCGCGCGAGGAGTTCTACGAGGCCGCGAAGCCCGCCCCGGCGGTCCCGGCGGCGGAGCCCAAGGCCGCGAAGGACGCCGAGGGCGCCAAGGACAAGGCCGCCGCCAAGTAGCCGAGTAGCGCGGCCGGGCCCGAGTTCTCCCGGCCCCGCCGCTCCGCAGAACCCCGAAGGGGCCGTCCGCCATCCGTGGTGCGGGCGGCCCCTTCGGCGTTCCCGCGTTTCTCTCCGGTGTTTCCGTGCTCGCGTGCGGCCGCCGCCGCCGTCTGGAGGGATCTCGTCCGGAACCCGGACATTCACCGTCAGGGGGACTATGCGGCAGGCCTGTTGGTGTTTATGTGGAAGTCGGACACTCCGGAACACCGGCTCGCACGGAGGTGCACCATGGCAGACGCCGCGTCGCGGCTGAGGACTCTCGCGGAGCAGCTGCTGGGAGCGAGGCTCCCGATCCGCATCCGCGCTTGGGACGGCAGCACTTCGGGGCCCCCAGGCGGCCCCGCCCTGGTCGTACGCCGCCGACGTGCCCTGCGCCGCCTGCTGTGGAAGCCCGGTGAGCTGGGCCTGGCCCGCGCCTGGGTCGCCGGGGATCTCGACGTCGAGGGCGACCTGTACGAGGCGCTGAGCCTGATGTCCGGGCTGCTCTGGGACAACGACGAGCCGGGGCGCGGCAAGCGGGAGCTCGCGGCCGACCCCCGGATCCGTACCGCCGCCCGCTCCCTGCTCAGGCTGGCGCGGCCGCTGCCCCCGCCGCCCCCGCCGCGCGAGGAGGTCGGCCGCCGCAGCGGTCCGCTGCACACCAAGATCCGCGACCGGCAGGCCATCAGCCACCACTACGACGTGGGCAACGACTTCTATGCCCTGGTGCTGGGCCCGTCGATGGTCTACTCGTGCGCCTACTGGGAGTCCGAGCGGGCGACCCTGGAGGACGCCCAGCGCGACAAGCTCGAACTGGTCTGCCGGAAGCTGGGCCTGCGTCCGGGCATGCGGCTGCTCGACGTCGGCTGCGGCTGGGGCTCCATGGCCGCGCACGCCGCGCGCGAGCACGGGGTGCGCGTCGTCGGCGTCACGCTCTCCGCCGAGCAGGCCGCCTACGCCCGTAAGCGTGTGGCCGACGACGGGCTCACCGACCGCGTCGAGATCCGTGTTCAGGACTACCGGGACGTCAGCGACGGCCCGTACGACGCGATCTCCTCGATCGGGATGGCCGAACACGTCGGCTCCAAGCGCTACGCGGAGTACGCCCGCGACCTGTACGCGCTCCTCGCACCGGGCGGCCGCCTCCTGAACCACCAGATCGCCCGCCGCCCCCAGGAGGACGAGTCCGCCTACCGCATCAACGCGTTCATCGACGCGTACGTCTTCCCCGACGGGGAACTCGCCCCGGTCGGCCGCACTGCCGCGCAGCTGGAGAACGCCGGTTTCGAGGTGCGCGACCTCGAAGCGCTGCGCGAGCACTACGCCCTGACGCTGCGCCAGTGGGTCGCCAACCTGGAGGCGCGCTGGCCGGAGGCGGTACGGCTCACCTCGCCTGGCCGGGCCCGCGTGTGGCGTCTGTATATGGCCGCGTCCGCGCTGGCCTTCGAGAGCAACCGCATCGGCGTCAACCAGATCCTGGCCGTCAGGCCCACCGCGCCCGGCGGGTCGGGCCTGCCCCTGCGCACCCGCGACTGGCACGCCTGAGCCCTTTCGGCCGCACGCGCACGGCGGAAGGGCCCCGGACGGCTGGCGGTCGCCGTCCGGGGCCCTTCGCCGGGTCCGGTCCCTGCGTCAGGTCCGGGCTCTGTGTCCGGTCCCTGCGTCAGGTCCTGGTGCTACTCGGCCTTGATCGCCGCCAGCATGTTCAGCTTCGCCGCCCGCCGCGCGGGCCACAGCGCCGCCAGCACGCCGACCACGGCGGCCATCGCCAGGAACACGCCCATCCGGCCCCACGGCATGACCAGCTCGTACGTCGAGAGCACACTCGCGATCATCTCGCCGACCGCCCAGCCGAAGAACACCCCGAGCCCGATTCCCAGGACCCCGCCGAACAGCGAGATCACCAGGGACTCCATGCGGACCATCCGCTTGATGCCGCGGCGGTCCAGGCCGATGGCCCGCAGCATCCCGATCTCCTGGGACCGCTCGAACACCGACATCGCGAGGGTGTTGACCACACCGAGCACGGCGACGATGACCGCCATCGCCAGCAGGCCGTACAGCATGTTCAGCACCAGCGTGAACATCTGCGCGATGGACTCGGAGACGTCCTTCTTGTCCTGGACGAGGATGGCGGGGTTGCTCCCCAGCTCCTTCTTCAGGGCGTCCTTGGCCGCGGAGCTCGCGCCGTCCGCCGTCTTGACCAGCACCTGGGTGTCGGTGAGCGTGCGCTGGTGCGGGGCGAGGGCGTCCTTGTCGAGCATGATGCCGCTCAGCATCTCGTTGCCCACGTAGACGCCCGCGACCTCCAGCGTGCCCTTCTTCCCGTCCTCGTACGTGACGGGGAACTCCGAACCGGCCTTCCAGCCGTGCTCCTTGGCGGCGTCGTCGTCCACGACGACCTTGTTACCGCGCACGGCGTCCCACGAGCCCTGCTCGAAGTCCAGTTCGGTCAGCTTGCCCATGCTCGCGGCGTCGACACCGTAGAGCGACTGGTATTCACCCTTGACGCGCGAGGGCGATTCCCGGATCGGGCTGGTGGCCGTGACCCCGTCGACGCCCGCCAGCTTCTTCTCCACATCCGTGGACAGCGGGGTGAAGTTCGCCATCGAGACGAAGTAGTCGGCCCTGAGGGCGCTGGTCGCCATCTTGTCGATGGACTTCTGCACGCTGCCCGCGATCACCGTCATACCGGTGATCAGGGTCAGGCCGATCATCAGCGCGGACGCGGTGGCGGCGGTGCGCCGCGGATTGCGTACGGAGTTCTGCCGGGCGAGCTTGCCGGAGACCCCGAACAGGCGCAGCACGGGGGCCGCGGCCGCGATGACCGGCCGGGACAGCAGCGGGGTGAGGACGAAGACGCCGATCAGCAGCAGTCCGGCGCCCAGGCCCATCGGCGCCTTGCCGTCGCTGCCCATGGTGGTGCCCGCCAGTACGGCGGCGATGCCCGCGGCGGCGAACACGGCGCCGATGGAGTTCCGCAGCACCAGGGACTTGGCAGACGCCGTGGCGTGCACGCTGTTCATCGCGGCCACCGGCGGGATCTTCGCGGCGCGGCGGCCCGGCAGCCAGGCGGCCAGCATGGTGACCACGACGCCGACGATCAGCGCGGTGAGCACGGTGCCGAGAGTGAAGACCAGCGGGCCGTCCGGCACGGTCGCGCCGATGGCGCCCAGCAGGCCGCGCAGCCCGGCGCCGATGCCGACACCGGCGGCCAGCCCGGCGACGGCCGCGACCGTGCCGACCACGAGCGCCTCGAACAGCACGGAGCGGGTCACCTGGCGGCGGCTGGCGCCGACGGCGCGCAGCAGGGCCAGCTCCTTGGTGCGCTGGGCGACCAGCATGGTGAAGGTGTTGGCGATGATGAAGATGCCGACGAACAGCGAGATCCCGGCGAACGCGAGCAGTGTGGTGCGGATGCCGCTCATCCCGTCGGAGATCGCCTCGGCCTGGTCCGCGGCGAGCTTCTCGCCGGTGGCGGCCTCGGCCTCGTTCTTCGGCAGGATCTTGTCGATCTCGGTCTTGAGCGCGGCCTGCGAGGTGCCGGACGCCGCCTGGACCTGGATCTCGCTGAACTCGCCGGGCTTGGCGTAGAGCTTCTGGGCGGTCGCGGTGTCGAAGAGGGCGAGGCTGCCGCCGGCCGCGACGTTGCCGTCGTCGGTGGTGAAGACGCCGGTGAGCTTCTGCTCCAGGACCGGCCCGTCCACGGACATGCGTACGGTGTCGCCGACCCGGTATCCGGCGCGGTCGGCGGTCTTGGCGTCCAGGGCGACCTCGTGCTCGCCGCGCGGGGCCTCGCCGTCCTTCATCGGGTAGCGGGGGTCGGCGCCGTTCTCGCTCGGGTAGTAGTTGGCGCCCCGGCTGTCCCAGCCCTCGCCGACGAGCTTGCCGTCCTTGTCGGCGACCGCGGCGAAGCCGGTCACGGTGCCGGTCGCGGAGGCCGCTCCGGGCGCCTTCGCGGCCTGGTCGAGCAGTTCCTGGGTGAGCCGGGGGGCCGCGCCCGGCTTGCCGGTGGCGTCCTCGTCGTTCTCGGGCGTGATCACGACGTCGACGTGGTCGAAGCCCTTGGCCGAGCTGTTCTGGTAGGCCTGGGAGATCGTGTTGGTGAACACCAGGGTGCCGGAGACGAAGGCCACGCCGAGCATCACGGCGATCACGGTCATCAGCAGCCTGGCTTTGTGCGCGAGCACATTGCGCAGGGCGGTACGGAACATGGAAGGTCCTGAGGTACGGCGCGGCGGGGCGGGCCCGGACGCGGGCAGGGCAGAGCAGGGCGGGGTGGGGCAGGGCGAGGCGGCGGGGCGGTGGCCCGGTGGGCCGACCGGGGCTCAGCTGGTGCGGCCCTTGGCGTCGAAGCGCTTCATGCGGTCGAGTACGCCGTCCGCCGTCGGCTCGTGCAGCTCGTCGACGATGCGGCCGTCGGCGAGGAAGACGACCCGGTCCGCGTACGAGGCGGCCACCGGGTCGTGGGTGACCATCACCACGGTCTGGCCCAGCTCCCGCACCGAGTTCCGCAGGAAGCCCAGGACCTCGGCGCCGGAGCGGGAGTCCAGGTTTCCGGTCGGCTCGTCGCCGAAGATGATGTCGGGCTTGGAGGCCAGCGCCCGCGCCACCGCGACCCGCTGCTGTTGACCGCCGGAGAGCTCGCTCGGCCGGTGGCTGAGCCGCCCGGAGAGCCCCACCATCTCGATGACCCGCTCCATCCACTCCTTGTCGGGCTTACGTCCGGCGATGTCCATCGGCAGGGTGATGTTCTCCGCCGCGGTGAGCGTCGGCAGCAGATTGAACGCCTGGAAGATGAAGCCGATCTTGTCCCGGCGCAACTTGGTGAGCTGCTTGTCCTTCAGCGCGCCCAGCTCGGTCTCGCCGATCCGTACAGATCCGCTGCTGAACGAGTCGAGTCCGGCTACACAGTGCATCAGCGTCGACTTGCCGGACCCGGAGGGACCCATGATCGCCGTCAGCCGGGCCTGCTCGAAGTCGACCGAGACCCGGTCCAGGGCGACCACCTGGGTCTCGCCCGCTCCGTAGACCTTCGACAGGTCCGTGGCACGTGCGGCGACGGCAGTGGCCTGGTGGGCAAGGGGGGTGGTGGTCACGGGAGGTGTCTCCTGTCGGGCGGCGCGGTTGAGCGGACTCCTCCATCGTGGGCCCCGAATCCCGCCGGGGAGTCAGCCGCAGCTCCCGTTCTGGGCTTACTCGGAAGGCTGACGGGGACCCCCTTGCGTCATACCTGGGGAGGAGAGACACCCTGAGACGCCCCCTGCCCCGCGGAGAGCGGTGCGGTTCGGGTCAAGGCGGCGGAATCCCGTCAATCCTGTCGCGCGTCCGCGTGATCCTGGAAAGGTCTCTGGCATGTGCCGATGCCCGCCCCCCAGGGTCTGATGCTCCCTCAGTCGCCAATAAAATAAGACAACATCGGGATCTCCCGAGGCTGTTCGGGGGATCTGTCCGGATAGGCTCTGATCTCGCGGAGCCTCTTGCCTGCCCGGGTGGTGGAATGCAGACACGGCGAGCTTAAACCTCGCTGCTCCCTCGGGGGCGTACCGGTTCGAGTCCGGTTCCGGGCACCACCGCCGCCGCCGCGTCCGCCGCCGCCGCGTCCGCCGCGCGGAACGGGCGCGCTTTGTCGAATTCCCACGAAGACTGTGGGAAAGATCCTCCCAGCGCAGTAGGGTGCGACTTTTGCGAAGCCATTACCCTTGAGCCAAGGCCGCACTGGGCGGCCACGGAGGAGTGAAATGAGGAGCAGCAACCCGGTCTTCTCGCGACGGGGGTTCAGCCGCGACAACGGGCACGCGGGCTTCAACGCCGGGCCGCAGGCCGGGGGAGCCGCTTTCGGAGCCCAGGGCAACCCGTACGCGACCCAGGGCAACCCGTACGCGCAGGCGCCGCAGGCGCCGACGAACCCGTACGCACAGCAGCAGGGCGTCCCGCAGGCGCCGCCCGCCGCCGGACGTATGACGATGGACGACGTCGTCGCCCGTACGGGCATGACGCTCGGCCTCCTGATCGTCGGCGCGACCGTGGCCTGGGTCACGGACATGGGCCTCGGCCTGGCCATCGGCGCCGCGCTGGTCGCGATGGTGCTGGGTCTCGTCCAGGCCTTCAAGCGGAAGCCGTCGCCCGCGCTGATCCTCGGCTACGCGGTCTTCGAGGGCCTCTTCCTCGGCGCGATCAGCAACTTCGTCAACACGTACGTGGCCGAGGGCGCCGCCATGCAGGCGGTCCTGGGCACCATGGCCGTGTTCGGCACCATGCTGTTCCTCTACAAGACGAGGATCATCCGGGTCACGGCGCGCTTCACGCGCTTCCTGATGATCGCGGCCATCAGCTTCATGGTCCTGACGTCGGTCAACCTGCTGTTCATGGTCTTCGGCGGCGGTGACGGCCTCGGCTTCCGCAGCGGCGCTCTGGGCATCGTCTTCGGCGTCGTCGGCATTCTGCTCGGCGCGTTCTTCCTGGCCCTGGACTTCAAGCAGGTCGAGGACGGCATCGCGTACGGCGCTCCCCGCGAGGAGTCCTGGCTGGCGGCCTTCGGGCTCACCATGACCCTGGCGTGGATCTACCTGGAGATGCTGCGGCTGATCGCCATCTTGCAGGGCAACGACTGAACGACCCGGTAGAGACCAGGCAGAAGGGCCCGCGGAGCGATCCGCGGGCCCTTCGCGTTGCGGGGGCTTCGGGTGGTGTGACGTACTTCGGGTGGTGTGCGGGGTGACGTACGGCGGCGCGGGCCTAGGTCAGCCTGCGCGCGGCCCTCCTCATGTCGTACTCGTGGATGAGCGCTTTGGCGTATCCGTGGGAGAGGTCGTACTCGGCGCGGAGCCAGCTGACTTTCTCCTCGAAGCGGAGAATAGACGGGCCTTCGTGTACGGCGCGCATCCAGTCGGCGACTTCACGGCCGGTGCAATGGGGGATGCGGGAGAGCAGGTTGCGGTGGGTCTCCTCGGAGAAGACAAGGGACATCGGCGCCTCCGGACGCTGTCGATGCAGGAGGGGACACCGGACCGGACCGAGCAGGCCCGGCTCGCGGGTCCTTCACGTCACCGTGCCTGACTGTCGGGGCGTTGGCAACAGTCCCGCTCCGGCGCATAGGGTCACGGGGTGCTTGATACGACGCCTCTGACCAGTGCCGTGGACCGCTTCGCCGACCTGCTGCGGGCCGCTCCGCAGAGCCGCCTCCAGCGGGGTGCGGCGGCCGAAGCGCTGGCGTTGGCCAGGGAGTTGGCGTACAGAGCGCAGCGGATCGAGGCGCCGGACGCCCCGGTGCGTGAGATGCCGGACGCCGGGATGTTCGCGGCGGCCGACCAAGTTCTCGTCGCGGGACGGGACCTGGCTCTCGTACTCACGAACGAGAGTGAACTCGCGGACGCGCTGGAACTGGTGGCGGGCGCACAGCGGCGCGCGGGCGTGTAAGACGCCCGCGCGTCGGGGTACGCGCGCCCCGCGCGTCGGGGTCAGGCGCTCGCGATGACCCGGTCGGCCAGGATGTACACGTTCTCGCCGCCGCAGCCGAACGTCAGCGTGTACGCGCCGGAGATCCCGGAGCCGCCGAGCAGTACGGGCGTCTCGCCGTCCCGCAGCGCGGCCGCGAGGCGTTCCGCGGTCTCGCGGTGGCCCGGAGTCATGCACAGCGTGGTGCCGTCGCTGAAGACGTACACGTCCAGGGTGCCGAGCGGCCCCGGACGGACGTCGGAGAGCGCGGTGCGGGCCTGCGCCAGCTCGTCCAGCCGGGTCACCGTCAGCTCGTGGTCACCGGCGGCCGAGTCCCGTACGGGCTGTACGGGGACGAAGTCCGGGTGCGAGGGGTGCCGACGGCGGGCCGCGGCCAGCTCGGGCGACTCACCGCCGCCGTCCGTGCGCTCCGCGGACTCGGCGAACTGGTCGGCGGGCTCGACCGCCGGGTCGACGGCGGACTCGAAAGCGGAGTCGAGCGCCGGGTCGACGGCGGGGTCGGCGGTCTCGCCGAGCAGCTCGCGGTCCAGGCCGGTGAAGTCCACCTGGCGCGGCAGGAACAGCTCCTCGGCGATGTTCTGGGGCAGCCCGGTGAGCAGCGACGGCGCGTCCGCGGCGTCGCGCGCCCCCCGGGCGGCCCCCAAAGCGCGCGCCCCGGCCCCTTAGCGCACCCCCCCCACCGCCCGGGCCCGACCCCACCTACCGGTAAGGCCGGCCCTGAC